>CAYRVM010000099.1:0-6164 GCA_964427575.1 uncultured Oscillospiraceae bacterium
GCCATCAAAAAGAGGATGCTCCCTATCAATATTTTCTTCGGGTTCCAAGTCGTATCTGATATCTAAGTCCATGGTTGCTTTTGCAGAAAGAAAATTCCTATATATAAACAAAATTAGGAGCAAAACTAGAAAAGCCCCAACAATCCTACTTATTTCTAGATATATAATCCCAGACAATAAAGTAATAATCAAAACGCTAATCAAGAAAATCCCATTCTTAATAAACTCTTTCTTATTTTCTAAAACCGGCTTCGCTAATATTATTAGAATTGAAAGAATAATTCCTGTGTTTACAGCTATTGAGCCAACTGAACTACCAAAGGCAAGGTCGGTTTCGCCTTTTAATGCTGCTGTAACGGAATAGAAAGTTTCTGGAATTGTAGTAAAGATGCTTACGATAGTAGCCCCGATAATTATATATGGAATTCGAAAGACCGACGCAACCCAAATGATAGAGTCGAGAAACCAATCGCTACCCTTTACTACCATAATCAGAGCAAAAATAAAGATTAAAGAATACTCAATTAAAGCCATTTTCAATCACTCCTTGCGTCATCTAAATTATAGCATAGTAATGAGTTGGGCCTATTAATTATTTTTTGTTGAATTCGCATAAACTATTGAACATATGTTCGCGTAGTTATATAATAAGAACAGATGTTCGAGATAAGAAGCAAGTTTGTTTTGAGGTAGCACTTATGGAAAAAATTATGGAAAAGCTCCGAATACTATCTGATTCCGCAAAGTACGATGTTTCGTGTGCCAGCAGCGGCACCGAAAGATCTAACAAGGGCGGCCTTGGGAATGCCGCTGCCATGGGTATTTGCCATTCATGGTCCGCGGACGGCCGCTGCATTTCTTTGCTTAAGGTTTTATTTACAAATAAATGCAGCTACGATTGCCAATACTGCGTGAATAGGCGATCGGCCAACGTTGAGCGAACTGGCTTCGAACCAGAAGAGTTGGCCGAGCTTGTCATAGAATTCTACAGAAGAAATTATATAGAGGGTCTGTTCCTTAGCTCAGGGGTGGAAAGATCTCCAGATTACACTACCGAAAGAATAATCCATGCATTGGAAATTCTAAGACTGGAAAAGGGATTCATGGGTTACATTCACGCGAAGGTAATCCCAGGCACATCCAAAGAACTGGTGGCAAAACTTGGGCTCCTTGTGGATAGACTGAGCGTAAATATTGAAATGCCAACCGGAAAAGACTTGGAGCTTCTTGCTCCACAGAAGAAAATTGAAGACATAATTAAGCCAATGCATCAGATCATGGATTCAATTCTAGAGAATAAATTGATCGGAAGAAGCGCTAGTTATGGCTCGAAAGCAAATGAAGAAAGTGGGTTCTACGGAGGCGCCGCACAGTAGGAAGGTCATTATCTGTCTGGAATGAGTGGCGGCGCAGAAAAATATGCTGTTTCAAACTCAACTCCATATTCGAGCAGTGATAGGATTTTTTCAACAAATAATTATTCAAACATGATTGAAGCAGCAGGAATATCCAGCGATGGGTTCGGGAACGGAGCGGGCCAGCTAGAGCGGGCCAGGGCGAATTCGTATCTGCAAAAATTCGCTCCCGCTGGTCAGAGCACACAGATGATCATCGGAGCAACCCCCGAGAACGACCGCCGAATCATCAAGACGTCCGAGGGGCTGTACAGCATGTTCAAGCTGAAGAGGGTATACTTCTCGGCCTACATACCCGTTGGCAACTGGCAGTTAGGGTTGCTCCCTGGCCCGTCACAGCTTCCGCCTCTTCGCAGGGAAAACAGACTCTACCAGGCGGATTGGCTCATGCGGTTTTACAAATTCAACGCGGATGAGATTCTAGATGACGCTACCCCGTTCCTGGACCTAGACATGGATCCAAAGATTGCTTGGGCACTTCGCAATATCGGGAAGTTCCCTATGGAGATTAACAAAGTTAGCTACGAAGATTTACTTAGAATTCCTGGAATCGGATTAGTATCAGCTCAGCGCATTGTTAGGCAAAGACGAGTAGCGTCGATAAAATTTGACGATTTGAAAAAGCTGGGAGTGGTCTATAAAAGAGCACAGTATTTTATGACAATAAGCGGAAAATATTATGGAAATACTGCCATTGATCCAGCACTAATTAAAAAGACTTTGAACCCAGAGAATCCACAACTTTCTATGTTCACAGGGAAGGAGATGATTCTCCATGGTTGATTATTTGTATGACGGAAGCTTCAATGGTTTGTTAACCTGCATTCATTATAGTTATTACGGAGCAAGGGCAAAGGGAATCTATAAGGAAAATGAATACCAGGTTAGCCTGACCAATAGTTTTTTGATAGTTAAAACGGATGCTAAAAAGGCACAGGCCGTTTATGATGGCATACGAGATAAAATATCGGAAGATGCTTTGGATCGAGTATATTTAATATTCCTTTCTTCGAACTTTGAGAAAGAAAATATAATCTTAGACTTTGTAAGACTAGGATTCAAGATGGGGAACAAGGTGCTATCAATGCATGGAGATCCGATCGTGTTTGCGGCGCAACAGCAGGAAAACCACGTGACTTTAGAAAAGCACAGGATGCTCGGCCTAGTAAGGTTTTCCGACATCGACGGGGTTCTGCTCTCTACCATCGAACCAGACCACGATGTCATCACCCTCCTTGCGCCGCACTTCTCTGACCGCTATAAAGATGAAAGAGTAATAATATACGACAAGAAAAGAAAGAAGGCCGTATTTTGTTATAGAGGTAAATGGCAAGTTCGCAGTTTTGATATTGAAAAACATCCTGAACTCTTGAAAGAAGAGTTAAAATATAGAAGACTCTGGATGACCTACTTTGAACACATTGCGATCAAGGAACGCATAAATCCAAAATGCCAGAAGAGGTGCATGCCAGTTAGATATTGGAAAAACCTCCCCGAAGTCAGAATTGAATCAATTTAGAGTCGAACTATAGTCGAAACAAATGTATTGAATTTGCATACAGAACGTGAGACAATATGATAAAAGGAAGGGGGTTTAATCATGGCTAAAACGGAAACATTACATATTAGAGTCGAACCTGATGTAAAGTCGAAAGTAGAAGAAACATTAAATAAACTTGGATTATCAACCGCTGAGGCTGTTAATATTTTCCTTAGACAGATAATGCTTACAGGAGGTTTGCCTTTTGAAGTTAAGCTTCCTAGATATAATGCTGAAACAGAAAAAGCGATGGAAGAGGCTAGAAAAATAAGCAGCGACAAGAGTGTAAGAGGATTTATGTGTGCCGAAGATCTTTTTGACGATCTTAAAAAATAATGCTAATAATCAAAAATACTAGCAAATTCAAAACTGATTATATACTTGCAATTAAAAGAGGATATGACATCAACCTTCTTGATGAAATTATTATTAAGATTGCGAAAAGAGAACCACTTTTAAAGAAGCATAATGACCATGCTCTCAAAGGAAGGTATAAGGGATTTCGAGAATGTCATATATTGCCTGACTGGTTGTTAGTATATTTAATTGATGACAAAATTTTGACTTTAACCTTGGCTAGAACTGGGACACACGCAGATTTATTTTAAAACCTTGGCCGCGAAACTCAAAATTCACATTAGAGGTTAGCGGCTTTTTAATTATATTTTCGAATTTCTTATCATAATTAGCAACTCAAATATGATATAATAATTGAGTTATAAATTTCAACTCAAATATTATATAAATGCTTTAACAGCTCAGTAATGGGCATATAAAGAGTGAGTTGCATATTGGCGAGCTACTAGCAGTAAAAATCTACAAATTAAATATAAATTATAAGGGGAAAATAATGCTTAATATACTAGTTACAAATGACGATGGAATTCACGCAAAGGGGATTAATTTTTTAGTTAAGACCTTGTCAAAGATTGCGAAGGTTTATGTTTGCGCGCCAGATACTCAGAAGAGTGCTTGTGGGCATGGAATAACTGTGGCTTCGCCTATTACAATTAAAGAAGTTCAAATGGATTGTGCTGAGATGGCTTGGAAAATATCGGGCACGCCAGCTGATTGTGTAAAGCTCTCGATCAAGCAGTTGCTAGATCGAGACATTAAAATTGATTTGGTTTTCTCAGGCATTAATCACGGGCCAAACTTGGGGACAGATACCTTATATTCGGGAACAGTTTCTGGAGCAATAGAAGGTTTAATATGCGGAGTGAGGGCTGTTGCGGTATCATTAAATAGCCATAAGCCAACATATTTTGAATCTGCTGAAGAGATAATTCTAAAAGCAGCAGAAATCGCTTTTGAAAAGTTAGATAAAAACACCATTTTAAATATAAATGTTCCAAATCTTCCGCTGAATCAAATTAAGGGAATTAAAGTTACTAGGCTTGGGGCAAGAGAATATGATGAATGGTTTGAGCTTAGACAGAGCCCGGCAGGAATTGATTATGTATGGTATTCGGGAGCACCGGTTTGGTATGAGAATATGGATGAAGACATTGATGTAATTGCTATCCAAAATGACTATATATCAATAACGCCAATGCACTACGACTTAACGAATTTTGCACTGATTGAAGAGGTTAAAACCTGGGGCTTCACAGAAAAAGAAAGTAGGTAAAATTATGAGGGATGGAAAAATAAATAAGGAAGATGCATTGTTGCTTGTAATAGACTTTCAAGAAAAGTTGGTTCCAGTTATTAAAGACAATGACAATTTGATTGACACTGTGGCAAAATTAATTAGGGGATGTAATGTTATTGGCCTACCTATTATTTATACGCAGCAGTATACCAAAGGGATTGGTGATACTGTCCCAAAAGTAAAAGAAGCATTATCAGAAGCGGCTCCCGAAAAAGTTTCGTTTGCAGAAAAGACTTCATTTAGTTGCTATGGGGAAGAAACATTTAGGGATGCGCTAAAAATTGCTGACAAGAACTCAATAATAGTATGTGGAATCGAGGCTCATATCTGTGTACAACAAACTGTTTTGGACTTGCTTGGAGCTGGATTTGAAGTATATCTAATTGATGACGCGGTTGGATCTAGAAGCAATAATGATAGGAAGTTCGCTCAGAGACGAATGAGTGAAGCAGGAGCCATATGAACAACGTACGAGGCAATTTTATTTGAGCTTCTTAAGGATGCTAAAGCTGAAGGATTCAAGCAGATTTCACAAATCATTAAATAGGGGAATAGCAATGTATTTACTTAAAAATAAAATTAGTCTTGATAACAGAGATATTTTAGAAGAGTATTTATCTGGATTTGATTATAGAATTTCAGGATGCTCAATTAGTTCACTATACATGTGGCGCGATATAAATCACTTTTGTTGGGAAATTATTGGCGACTATCTTTGCCTTTCGGGAACTAGTCATTTGGAATTGGATACAGAAGAACCATTTTTATTTCATCCACTTACTAGAGACGGAAAATACGATCCTATAAAATTGCGCGAAACGATTTTTGCTGCCAAAAAAATATTTGAGGACAGAGGCTACAAGTTTAGTATCAGATTGCTTCCCTTTCATATGATAGAGATATTAGAAAAGGCGCTGCCTAAGGAATTATTGTTTATCGCCGATAGGCCAAATTACGAATATGTATATTTAACTTCTGATCTAATCGAGCTTAAGGGAAGAGAATATCATTCGAAGAAAAATCATTTAAATTATTTTCAAAATAATTATGAGTATGAATACGGACCTTTGACTTCAGCAATGGCTGATGAAGCAATGGAGTTCATTAGGGATTTTAATAAGAGAAAAAATCTTCCAGAGCACGAGATGAAGCTTCTTAAGATGGAAGAGAGAGCTATGGACGATGTGCTCAGAAACTTAGAAAAAGTTGGATATTTAGCCGGAGCCATAAGGATTGAGGGGAAGATACAAGCAATAAGCATCGGTGGATACCTTGGGAAAAAGACATTTACGGTTCATGTGGAAAAAGCTAACACTGAATATAGAGGACTATATCAAGCCATAAATAATGAGTTTTGTAAAAACGTAGGAGCCCATGTTAAATGTATAAATCGCGAAGAAGATATGGGAATCCCCGGTCTTAGAAAAGCAAAGCTTTCATATCATCCAATTAAACTACTTGAAACATACATAGCAATATTTAAGGAATGCTAGTAGCTCACCCAATATGCGAAGTAGATTGTCGGTGAACTTATGCAAGAAAATCACAAATTAAT
>CAYRVM010000100.1:0-6154 GCA_964427575.1 uncultured Oscillospiraceae bacterium
CCTTTAACGGTCGGCTATGCCTTTAACGGTCGGCTATGCCTTTAACGGTCGGCTACGCCTTATAAATTTTTAGTGCAATTAAAAAATGGCTTATAATTAAAAAAATTGAAATACTTTTTGATATAAAATTTAAATATATAAAATTATTCAAGTTAACAAGTTATTAAAACAAGTTAAAAGTTAAAAGAATGTCTG
This sequence comes from uncultured Oscillospiraceae bacterium, assembly GCA_964427575.1. GTDB lineage: Bacteria > Bacillota > Clostridia > Peptostreptococcales > Anaerovoracaceae > JBAWWY01. The sequence goes on from CAYRVM010000100.1 coordinate 196, forward strand.
ACTATATTACTGTTGACGAATTTGAGAGCAAGTTAAGTTTGGTGGTTAGAAAGCCACAGGAAGGTAAAACATTCATCTGTATTAGCGATATTACGGCTGACAAAACCAGAAATATTCATATTGTGCTAACAATGAACACACTTTCTGCCGGTATGCAGTTCTTCGGCCGCATGGAAGAAATTGTCGGATCTAAAAAGATTGTTGTATTTAACAGCAAGAAACAGACTGCTGGTGATTGTCTGCATGCCAAGAGTGTTACTGATGCCAATGTACTCATTACTAAGCATCCCGATATTAAAGTTATCGTTTGCTGTGCTCATGAGAAGAGGATCAGAGATAGCATTCCTCAGTTATTTGATTTAGCTTCCGACTCGACCACCTTTAGACAGTCTGGACGTAAGTTTGTGATTCATATCGATGAAGCGCATAAGTATATTCCCGAGAATCAGGAGTTCGTCAGAAGATTTAATGCTTCTGTTGTGGTTAAGAGTATAACTGGTTATTCCGGCTCGCCTGACGGTATTTGGTGCAGTCGACAAGCTGACCCATTATTTCATAAGATCCTGATTCGCGATGTGGAGAAGGAATTAGCCATCATTCGTTCAAGCGATTATTTTGGTGTTAATAACTGTGAGTTCTGTATTGTTGAAGAGGACATTAGCGTTAAACAGATAATGGAAAATTCGACTGTTGATTCTGTAATACCTAATCTGGTTGCTGTAAGAGCCGATATGAATACTAATAACCGAAAGGACTGGTATGATAATGATTTCCCTTTTGAGTTAGGAAATGAGAAATGTTTGTTAGATTTTCTTGACTACATTATTCCAAGAATGGGAATTGATTCTAATAAATTCAGCTACCATTTTGTTCCTTCTTATACTCGTAGAGCAACTCATTACGCTTATGTTGAGACGTTGTTAAAGTACTATCCTACTGCTAATGTGATTGTTATCAATGGCTTTGGAACTGAGCTTTGGAGATTCAGGCAAGAGACTGGTAAGACATATAGAGCTAATGATTTACTGCAGCTTAATGCTTCTGCTTCTGCTGAAGAGAAAAAGTTACTTCTTGAGCCTTCAAGTCAGATTCAGCAGCTCATAAAGGATAGACCTAACTGCCCTACATTTGTCACTGGTTTTCATTGCGTTGGCATGAGCATCACTCTTATTAATGAGCAGTTGGGCAACTTCGATACTGTTGTTATGGCTCATGATCATTACAGTCGCGACAAGTTGTATCAGTTATGCCGTTTCCTCTTTAACTATATGATTTGGTCTGCAGAAAGTCGTGCCAAGATCAAGAGGACCAAGTTTTATTCCATGACCAAGTCTGTTGTCGATATTTGCCGTGCATACGAGGAAAGTGTTGAGCGTATGTCCACTGAATTTGCTGGTAAAACATGCTCTTTGCGCGAAATTCAGGGTTTGGAGCCTGAGGAGCCTAGTGAGCGCGAGGTTAAGAAGGCTGCGCTTATGAGTGTAAAGCTTAGTAATTCATCGCTTTGGAGAAAATTCAAGGTGTATGATGGCAATGACGAAGATCAATGGACTAAGGCGAAAGAGTTCTATGCGATTGTTACTGATAACGAGCTTAAAGGTAGATCAATGCCAAAGAAGAACGAGAAAGGGTTTTATGAGTGTTCTACGACTGGAAATGTTGATGTTCAGCAAATTGCTAATGTGAAATCATTAGAGAAGCAAAGTTGGTGGAGTACTTTTCAGTTATTAGCAGAGCATTATAACTATGCTCGTGTTTTCGTTGGATATGAGAGTTTGGATGATCATACTGAGTACAGTATTTATATTAAGTATGCAGAGCTTGAAGATAGTCAGGAGAATAAGAATATATTAAAAAAGTATGGTAAAAAAATAGTGTCTAGTGAGATATAAATTTGTATATTGTATATTGTATATTTAATTAATTAATTAATTTAATTTTTTTCTTCTCATTTTTGTGACAATTATGACATTTGAATGTAAAATTTGTATATTTATGTTCTTCTAAAAATGCTATTATAATTTCTTTCATCATAATAGGTTTTGTTGTATCAGACCAAACTTTTTCTAATGCTCTTTTTATCAATAACGGTCTTTCTTCGCCTATACCATGACATCTTTCTGTTGAAGGATTGCCGCAATCACTGCACGGAAAATCCTTAATATATGAGTTAGTAAATGTATCTCTGATTAAATTTGTAAATACATTTGATGCGTAATCCTTAATAAAATCTTCATGAGAAGTGTCGATTAATTTTGAATTAAAACGTTCCCTTTTTTGAAGATCTTGAATTCTTTTATCGATATATTTGCTGTGTACATTTGTTGGCATCATCGTGATGATTATATAATTGTTGCAATAAAATTTATTATTTAATCAATTTTATTACAAAATAAAGAGAAAGAGATAATATTTTGTAGTTTATCTGGAAGTTTATCTGGAAGTTTATCTGGAAGTTTATCTGGAAGTTTATCTGGAAGTCGATGTCCTCTGCAACCCATAGCCATTACCACCCTGCCACCATATTACAGACTAATCTACTACCAAGTCGACTACAACTCGACTACCAAATAATGCCGACTTTTTGGCCTATTATGAGCAGCAGCAGGCAGCAATACGCTTGCACTTAAGAGCAGCAGGCAGCAGGCAGCAATCATGACATAGTTGTAGAGATAAAAAAAGAATATCTTTTTAAATTATATTAACTTAATTAAATTATACAAATATACAATAATATACAATATATACTTACATTTCGCTTTACCAATCATTATCCTCTGCCAAAGTTCTATTAGGATAAGAAGTTGGTTCAGTCGCATATCTCTCTTGATATATAGCTTGACTTATTTCATCAGCTATTTCTCTCATTGATACTGTGTTTGCAATAAGATTTAATATCTCATATATCTCAAAGGATTCCAAGATTACTCCTGTAATTTTATCGGCTTCATTTTCAGGATAATATCTGATGACTTGCGCATACACCTCCTCTCCAACATCATTTTGGCTAGGCAAAGTATTTAATACTCTCTCATCATCCGAATCGCTCTCATCAGCCCATGATCGAGCTTGCGCTTTCTGTACTGTTGCAGGCTTTGCTGCAGGTTTAGCTAAAGGCGCTGCAGGCTTGGCAGCAATAGAAGCCCAATTATTATTAGGTGTGCCTTCGAAACTTACCTGCTTCTTATTCAAGGTTGGGAAGTTCTCATCGGCTACCACGATATTAGGCTTTACCACTTCTTCCTCCTCCGGATCATACAAGGAAGCAAACTTACCAGCATAGTTCGCATTATCTCTTTGCAATGCTACAGGTACAGCTGCCCTTCTCTCGAGTGCTTTCTGGTTTCGAATTGCAACCGATTTATTCTTGTTGTCCCTCTTCTTCTTCTCCTCTAAGACATTGCAGAACTTGATAGTATGTCCGAACTTGAAGCAATAGCGGCACTCTGTCGCAGCTAGAATAGGGCAGGTCACGACAGTATTACCATTCTGATCAGGACGAGATCGGACATAATGGCTAGTATACTCACTCTCAGGCTTCTTGGCATCAAAGCAAACCTTGCAGAAGGGCTTATTATTGTTTGACTTAGTGTAGGACATTTTAAATTGTGATTTTTGATTATTTATTTATAACTTACAATTATTATTAAAAAGTATTTCAATTTTTTTAATAATAAGCCATAAATTAGTTTTACTAAAAAATTATAAATACTATTTTTTTAGTTCACTACATTTCAAAAAAATTGAGATACTTTGTCACTCATATACTGACTACATAAATATAATACTAGAATGTCTATTTCACTTAGCAACGATATCCGCAAGATTGGCACCCTTCATGTCTCGATAAATCATGACAATTGCGATATTGTATATAAATCGCAAATGAAAATTAGCCAAATTATAAGAAATTTTATTGTCAATAATAAATATCATGATAGAAAATTCAAGGTTAACTGGCTTGTAATTGAGTCGCAACTTAATGTGACTTATAATATGAAGGTTAAAAATAGAGTCCCTTATATTATTGAGATAACTACATCTAGTGAGACAGTATGGCACGTCGAACTTTACAGCAAAAAATCACTCAAATATGACGGGTATAGTCATCAATATCTCGATAAAATCCTTCATAGATTGAAGGCGTACCTAATAGAAAATGATGACTATCATTTTAAAGAAGAGGAGATACAGGAGGAACCATTCGCTCTTATAAAAAAAATTACATATTTGATACCTGACATCAGAGATAAAAATTCGAAATTCTTCATATATTTAATGTGGCTCTTCATAATGTTCCGTTTGTTTTACAAATTAAAAAAAGGGTTTTACCCTAATTAAATATATAAACTTCAATATACAATATACAATATACAATTTATACTTAATACATTACCAGTCAAATTCACTTACATCCCTCCTCCCCTCTTTTACCATTCTATTTGTTCCCAGATAAGTGTCAGAAAACTCATCTGCCATGATCTTAGCCGCCTCATTACTTATCACTGGAGCTCTAATAAATGGTTCGTCATCTACGATTTCGCCTTCTTCCAGAGGAGTTGGTCTGGCGACTATACGCATAACTACTCTAGGTTCTACGATTTCTTCGTCATCATCATCTGATTCGACATCTGGGAAACGAATAGTATCATACATATATGAATACATACTAGTTGGAAAATCCAATCTAGTCTCAATTGCATCAATTTCATCATCAATGTCTTTGAAATCAATTAGTCTTGGTAAGTCCCAAGCTGGTTTTTCATCAATAGACACTTCAGGCTGATTTTTATACTCATAAATGCTTGATTGGACTAAGTCAAAATTCTTGACCCACGCTTGATATCTCTCTTCTTTTTCTTTGTTGCCGTAATGTCCTGAGCCATAAATGCGGCCCTCATGATAAGAACGTGAAGGTATCATATCTTTTTCCTTAGGAGTAGTTATGTTCTCTCTTGATTTTCTGTCATAAAATTCAAACACAATTTCAAGATCTTCATCAGCGAAGAACGTCTCGACATTAAATTCATCTCTCGAATTGTCTTCGGCTTGATTACTGAAGAACATGTTATTAAAATCAACAACGTCAATAGTTTCTTGTTTGTTCATTTTAGCTTTAAACTTTTACTTGATATATTTTATACTTTTCATTTATTGGTTAAAAAGTATTTCAATTTTTCAATTTTTTCCTAATTATTAAGTGTCACTAAAAATTCATAATTTCCACTTTTGGGAAAAGTGGAGCAAAAAGCACATACAATAGGAAGTGTCCGGATTAAAAGTCCGGATTATATTTAATAAACAAGGGGATTAAGTTTTGCTCCACTTTTCCCAAAAGTGGAAATATGAATTTTTAGTAAAACTAACTTACGGTTTTAAAAATAAAAAATTGAATACTTTTTGCAAATTTTTGCTTGGTGGTATTTAAGAATATCAAGATAACATTTAATGTGTAACATGACTAATCCAATGGCCACCATTGGTAAGACTATTGAAGAGAGGTTAGCCTTCTTCGACACCTATATACAACGGACCAAAATGGATAAAAAGCAGTATCAGTATGATGGTGTTCGTTGGATTTTAAATAATGAGCTTAGAGAGGATCCGATATGCGGGGTTCGTGGCGGTATTATCGCTGATGAAATGGGTTTAGGTAAGACCATAATGATGATTGGAACCATGTTGTGCAACTTCGTGCCTAAAACGCTTGTGGTTGTGCCACCTGTTCTCATCGACCAATGGTTTATCCAGATCTACCGCACCACCGGACATAAGGCTTTAGTATATCATGGAGAAGAGAAAAAGAACACTACAATAGAAGATTTTGAGAAGGCAAAGATTGTTATATGCACTTATTCTGCGGTTACCCTTAGCAAAGAACAGATTAAGGCTAAGGAGCTTACTGATTTACATAGGATTGCTTGGTCTCGTATTATATTCGATGAGGCGCATCACCTGA
>CAYRVM010000101.1:0-367 GCA_964427575.1 uncultured Oscillospiraceae bacterium
AATTATGCGAGAAGTTTACTTAGATTACTCAGCTACAACACCTGTAAAAAAAGAAGTTCTAGAAGAAATGCTTCCTTATTTTACTGAAAAGTTTGGTAATCCATCAAGTTTATATAGAATTGGCTTTGAATCAAAGGATGCAATACAAGTTGCCCGTAATAAGGTAGCTAATTTAATATCAGCAAGTGAACGAGAGGTATATTTTACTTCTAGCGGCACTGAAGCAGATAACTGGGCAGTTATTTCAGGAGCAAAATCTAGAGAGAAACTTGGGAACCATATAATAACTACCAAAATTGAACACCATGCAATTTTGCATTCTTGCGAATACCTTGAGAAGAATGGATTTGAGGTAACTTATCTTGGC
>CAYRVM010000101.1:377-6078 GCA_964427575.1 uncultured Oscillospiraceae bacterium
TACCGATGGGCAAATTGATCTTGAAGAATTAAAGCAAGCAATTACAGATAAGACAACTTTAATATCTATAATGTACGCAAACAATGAGATTGGAAGTATCCAACCAATTAAAAAGATAGCTCAGATTGCAAAAGAACATAATATTTTGTTTCATACTGATGCAGTTCAGGCCTTAGGGAATATGGCTATTGATGTTAAAGACTTGGGTGTTGATATGATGTCTATTTCTTCACATAAAATTTATGGACCAAAAGGTATTGGAGCACTATATATAAGAAAAGGTCTTTTGCTTCCAACATATTTCCATGGTGGCGCTCAAGAAAACAATAAAAGGGCAGGAACTGAAAATCTTACCGGTATTGTTGGATTTGGAAAAGCTGCAGAGTTAGCTTTAAACAATTTAGAACATCATATAAAAAGCGTAAGAGAAAATAGGGATTATTTTATAAAAGAGTTATTTGCTAAAATACCTGATATTGATGTAAATGGTGGCATGGAAAATAGACTTCCAGGAAATGCAAACATTGTTTTCAACGGAGTTGAAGGAGAAGCATTACTTCTGTATATGGATGTTAAAGGCATATCAGCATCAACAGGCTCTGCTTGTTCATCTGCAACCTTTGCAGCTTCACACGTATTACAAGCATTATCATACCCACTAGAAAGGGTATATTGTTCAATAAGGTTTACAATTGGAGATTTTACTACAAAAGAGGACTTAGATTATGCTATAGGCGAAATAGTAATGATTGTTGGTAAATTAAGGGCATTTTCGCCACTTTATGTTAAGAAAGGAAGTAATTAGAATGGGAATGTATAATGATAAAGTTATGGAGCACTTTTTAAATCCAAAGAATACAGGAGAAATGGAAAATCCAGATGCAGTTGGTACTTATGGTAGCCCTGTGTGCGGAGATATGATGCAAATATCCCTAAAGGTTGAAAATCAAATAATCAAAGATGTAAAATTCAAGACATTTGGATGTGGATCTGCAATTGCATCGTCTAGTGTAGCCACAGAAATGATAAAAGGCTTAAGCCTAGAAGCTGCTTTGAAGCTTACAAATAAAGACTTCGTTGAAGAATTAGGTGGCTTACCAGGAGCTAAACTCCATTGTTCAGTGCTTGCTGAACAGGCAATTAAGGTAGCAATCTATAATTACGCTAAAGCTCATGGACTTGAGTTCGAAGCTTTGAAGGATTTTAATCCAGATGCAGAATTCGATGAAGATCATGATGGCGGAAGCTGCGGGATTGAATAATAGTTATTAAGTAATAACACTAGTGGATAATAAAGTAAATATAATAAGAAAAATTGGCACTTTAATCAGGTGCCAATTTTAGTTTTATTTTCCTTATTTTATAAATTATTCAAAAAAAACTTATTTAGATTTTTATAAATCCTAAAACATGACGATTGCAAAAACCGGACAAATAGGGGAGCAATAACCACAAGTTAAGCAATTACCTTCACTAATAGATGCTTGGCCATTCATATCAAGTGTAATAGCCCTATTTGGGCATCGCTCAACGCAATTGCCGCAACCAATACAGTCACCTAAATCAACTCTGATCTTCTTTGATTTTACATCTGGAATAAAATTATCAGGTAAATTATTATTACAATAATCAAATATATTATCAAGTTCATGCGTACTTGAAAAACCTATCATCATCGAATCAAAACAATCTAGAGACTTTACATAATTTAGTGCTTCTAAATAATTACCACTTAAATTACCGCCACCGAAGACTTTCATAGCATAAACACCTTTACCAGCTGCTTTATTTAATAATATACTTTTAAACATTTCTTCTTTTGTTCCAACACCTGTACCTTTTCTAATTCCCAAACTCTTGTAATTAATAATGGGGAACATAATATCAATCTCGTCAACCTGCGCTGCTTCAGCCGCAACATCAACGTGATGCGTAGAAATTCCAATAGCTTTAACAAGATTTTTTGATTTAGCCTCCATCAAATATTCCCAGGCACCTGATCTTGAAACCCAATCATTTCCTTCTCTAATTTCATGAAGTAAGAAGATATCAATTAAATCTCGGTTCATAGCTTGCCTAGCTTCTTCAACGGCAAGTTTCATCCCATCATAGCTTGTTTCCAAGCTCTTCGAAGAAATTATAATTTCTTTATTGGTTCGATTAATCGCTAAATTTACATAATCATACGTTTTGTAATATTGCGCAGTGTCAATAAAATTAATACCATTATCAACAGCATAGGAAATAATATCTGCGCCATCGTTTAAGCTCATATTTAGCTGCCAAGGCCCAATCGTAAGAGCACCAAATCCAATTTCACTAACTAATAAATTAGTTTTGCCTAACATATTTAATTTCATATACGTATATCTCCTTATTTATATTAGTTATATTTTAGCACAGGTAATAGGATTATTGTAACAAGAATTAAATATTGAATTTTCAATGTTTAAGCTCAAATTCATTGACAGAAAAATAGATTTCTAATATAATTTAAACGATATTTTACTTAAGAGTAATGATTGGATACCCACATTATTAAATGGGTTCCTTTATTTTTAATAAGAAACTTGGGGGAAAAGATGGATAAAATAGGATTAAATGAATTACGGTCAATGTTTCAAGAATTCTACGAAGGGAAGGACCACTTAGCGAGAAAAAGTTTCTCATTAGTGCCGGAAAAAGATAAAAGCTTATTACTTATAAATTCTGGTATGGCTCCACTTAAGCCATATTTTGCTGGGACAGAAATCCCTCCGAATAAAAGAATGACTACTTGTCAAAAGTGCATTAGAACTGGAGATATTGAAAACGTTGGATATACAGCTAGACATGCTACATTTTTCGAAATGCTAGGCAGTTTTTCCTTTGGAGATTATTTTAAAAAAGAGTCAATTTCATGGGGATGGGAATTCATTATTGATGTCTTAAAGATGCCGGAAGAAAAAATTTGGGCAACTATATACGAAAACGATGAAGAAGCTTTTGAAATCTGGAAGAACATTATAGGTTTGCCCGAAAATAAAATTGTTAGATTAGGCAAAGCTGATAACTTTTGGGAAATAGGAGTAGGGCCATGTGGACCTTGCTCTGAGATATATTTTGATCGTGGAGAAAAATACGGATGTGCTAACCCTGACTGCAAACCTGGATGTGAATGCGATATGTATGTTGAGTTTTGGAATCATGTATTTACACAGTATAGTAGAGATGATAAAGGTAATTATTCAGACTTGCCTAAACCTAACATTGATACAGGTATGGGTTTAGAAAGACTAGCATGTATAATGCAAGAAGTTGATTCGATATTTGAAATTGACACAATAAAATATATTCTTGATAATGTAGTTTCTATGTCAAAAGTTAAGTACCCAGCGAATGAAGCATCGGATATTTCTATTAGAATTATTACTGACCATGTTAGATCAGTTTGTTTCTTACTTTGTGATGGAGTAATACCAACTAATGAGGGTAGAGGATATGTCTTAAGAAGACTAATTAGAAGGGCTGCAAGGCATGGAAAGCTTGTTGGAATCGAAAATGAATTTCTTCCTCTTTTATCAAAAAAAGTTATTGAAGTATCTAAGGGCGCATACCCTGAACTATTCGAAAAGAGAGATTTAATCGAAAAGATACTAAAAATTGAAGAAGATAAATTTAGGGAAACAATCGATTCCGGCTCTCAAATCTTAAATGAATATATAAAAGAGCTTAAAACATCAAATAGCAAAACTCTTTCAGGCGAAAAAGCATTCAAACTTTATGATACATTTGGATTCCCAGTTGAATTAACATTAGAAATTCTTCAAGAACAAGATTGTAGTGTTGATATGGAAGATTTCAAAATCAACATGGAAAAGCAAAAAAACTTAGCTAGATCAGCCAGAAAAGGGGATTCAGACTCAGGCTGGTTAAATAACACTTTAGAAGGAATCAATCTGCCTGCTACAATTTTCACTGGATACGATCAACGAACATGCACCTCTGAAATAATAGGAATTATCAAAGATGGAAAGTTGGTAGATTCAGCAAGTCCGCTTGATAAAGTAGGTATAATTCTTTGCGAATCTTGTTTTTATCCAGAAAGTGGTGGACAAGAAGGTGATATCGGTCAAATAAATATTAACAATGAAGATGTGAATATTTTAAATACTATAAAAATGAAAGATTTGATCTTACATGAGTGTGAACTCAACACAAGTATAAAGGTAGGGGCTAAAGTTATCTGTAAAGTAGATAATATAAATAGAAATAAAATTTCAAGGAATCACACTGCTACCCACTTGCTTCACAAGGCTCTTAGAAATATAGTTGGAACACATGTAGAGCAAGCCGGATCGCTTGTCTCATCCGAAAGACTGAGGTTCGACTTTAAGCATTTTGAGGGGATATCAAAAGAACAATTAGTAACAATAGAAAATGAAGTTAATCAAAATATTCTAAGTTTCTTAAAGGTAGAAACTAAAGTTATGGATATTGAATCAGCTAAAAAAGTTGGTGCTATGGCGCTTTTTGGTGAAAAATACCAGAATTCAGTTAGAGTTGTAACAGCTGGAGATTACAGTATGGAACTCTGCGGGGGAACTCATGTTGAGAATAGTGGCCAAATAGGTGGGTTCAAAATAATTAGTGAAAACGGTGTTGCTGCTGGCGTTCGTAGAATTGAAGCGATAACTGGAGATGAAATATATAATCAATTAAAAACTGACGACTTTTTAATTAATAAATTGGTTGAAGTTACTAAATCATCCAAAGAAAATTTGCTTTTTAAACTCAATGCATTATTAGATGAAAACAAAGCACTTAAAAAAGATCAATCAAACACATTAAATCAGGAGCTTAATCAAAGCATAGAAGAAATTATTAACTCTGCAGTTGTAAAGAATAATATAAAAATTGCATGTAAGAAATTTGAGGGCCTTGATATCTCTAAATTGAGAGATCTATCTGATAGTATTAAAAGCCAGGTGAATGGATTGATTATGGTATTTGCCACATCGAGTGAAGGCAAAGGAATTATAATGGTTTCTGTGAGCAATGACTTACTTGAAAAAGGATACCATGCCGGCAACATAGTAAAAGAAATTGCTAAAGCTGTTGGCGGCGGTGGCGGCGGCAAAGCTGACATGGCTCAAGCTGGATTTAAAGATATAGAATCAATGGAGAAAGCACTAGAGCTTTCTGTAACCCTAATCAATTAAATGTAATCATATTGTCATTGTTATAATATGTTTAATTATGTATAATCATTGTATTAAGAAGGGGAGTGAGACTATTGGATAGAAACACTATTGTTTTTTCAACCGAAGAAAAAGAGCATGTCCAAACAACTAAAGAAATCCTTAAATCCGTTTATGATGCTTTAGAAGAAAAAGGGTATGATCCAATCAATCAAATGGTTGGATATATATTATCCGGTGACCCTTCATATATTACGAGCTATGGCAATGCTAGAAATTTAATTAAGCATATAGAACGCGATGATTTAGTCGAGGAATTGCTTAAATCATATTTAGAAATATAGTAAATGCGGACGAAAGTCTGCTTTTATTTTAAACATTCATTAAATTATTTAAAGGGATAGTAAAAGGAGTAAAACTTGAGAGCAATAGGACTTGATGTAGGAGATAAAACAATTGGAGTTGCAATTAGTGATAGTTTGAAAATAATTGCACAGGGCAACATGGCAATCGAGAGAATT
>CAYRVM010000102.1:0-5987 GCA_964427575.1 uncultured Oscillospiraceae bacterium
ACAATTGGAGTTGCAATTAGTGATAGTTTGAAAATAATTGCACAGGGCAACATGACAATCGAGAGAATTGGCATCAGAAAAGATGCTGGTAAAGTTATTGATATGGCGAAGGAACACGAATGTGACGTTATAGTTGTTGGATTACCAACTAAATTAGATGGCACAGATAGCCCACAGACTTTGAAAGTACATGAATTTAAAACCATGCTAGAGAATAAATTAAGAAGTAGCGGAGTTAAAGGCATAGAAATAGTCTTTGAAGATGAAAGATTTACCACCGTGATTGCCGAAAGAGTTTTAATAAGTGCAGATGTTTCAAGAAAAGATAGAAAAAAAGTCATAGACAAACAAGCAGCTACAGTTATTCTCCAAAGCTATTTAGATAAAATGAGCAATAAAAGAAAGCTCGAAGATATTTAATATAAGGATTATAAGTTAATGGAGTTTTATAACAACAAACTTAAGAAAAAATCATACAAGCTAACCAAGCAAAGATTGGCGATACTTGAATTTCTATTAGAGAATCAAGATAAACATCTATCTTGCGAGGACATATTTAGGGAGCTTCATAAAAAGGAAAAGGATATTGGTCAGGCTACAGTCTACAGAACCCTCCAAATCTTTACTGAAGTCAATATAACCTCAAAACATGATTTCGACGACGGAAAGAGTAGATATGAAATATCTTCAAATTCTGATAGACACAATCATCATCATTTAATATGTTTAGCTTGCGGAAGTATTGAAGAAGTCAATTTAGATTTAATGGAAAATTTAGAAAAAACAATATCAAATAAATATAATTTTTCAATTGTGGATCATAATGTAAAAGTTTATGGATATTGTAAGAAGTGCGGAAAGGGTGGTCAAGAGAATCACCGTTAGAATTTGATTAAGCAGCATAGAAATATGCTTCTTTTTGCATATAGTATCTATGCCTTAAATGTATATTTTCGGAATAGATATATTCAATTAAGACTAGGATTGGCTTGATTTTCAATAATTCGCTCAATCCTTATATACCAACATCTTTGCCCATAAATCATAGCTTAAAATCGCCTATTTAAGACAATATTATTTAATGCTTAATATGTTTGTACCTTCTGTTTCGTGTATCATTTTAGAAAATATAGAAGATTTTAAATTGTTCTCGGAATTAGTATATATTGACCTGGATATATCTCATCTGCGGAGATGTTATTTACGTTACATATTATATGAACAGACTTTCTTATATCTTGATCCTTAGGTCCATATATATTTGCTATTTCCCATAATGTATCGCCAGCTTGGATTTGTACTTGATAATATGTAGGTTTGGTTAAACTTTCTGAATCATAAAATCCAAAAGCTGTTCCAAAAGTAATTGCGAAAAATAATATAAAAGCAGTTATAAAAATAGTAAATCGGAATTGGCTTTTAATTTTGTATCTTTTCTTTAGATTACTCATATTTATCACCTCACAAAATACGAACATACGTTCTAGAATTATAATATCAGAACATATGTTCTTTGTAAAGTATATTTTATAAATATTTATTTATTTAATAAGATTATTTTTTAAGCTTAATATATACTTTATCTATATACTCTGTTAGATGATTATGCTTCCAGATTCCTAGAATAAACAAAATAGCAACAATAAATATAAATATTCCTAACCAAATATAATCACCGTTATATAGTAACCTACTCATTGCTATTGTTGCAATTAATGCTGGAGATCTTCCTACGATTGATAATATTAGAAAAGGTTTAATTTTTATTTCAGATACTCCAGCAGCATAACTGATTAAATCCTTTGGAATGCCTGGTATTAAAAACAATACAAAGATAACAGTATATGCTTTTTTACTATTTAGAAGATTAATAAACCTAGTAATCTTATCTTCATCGAAAATTACATGCATTGCATCTTTCCCTAGGAATTTAGCCAAGTAAAAAGTAATAATAGTACCCAATCCAATTCCAATCAGAGACCAAAGAATACCAAAAGGAAATCCATAAATATATCCTGCTACAAATTGCAAGACTTGACCGGGTAAAACTGAAATTACTATCTGAATAATTTGAAGTAACATAAATATTAAGATACTAGCTGCTTCATATTGTAATAAATATTCCTTTGCTTTGTCGATATCTTTAAATATAGTTACAAATTCTGGAGCTAACATATAAATAAGAACTGATAATCCAATAATAATTAAAGCTAAAATTATCAACTTCAATATTGCAAAATCTCTTTTTAATTTCTTTTTTAATTCAGGCTTCATAGCATCACCATTTACAATTTTATTAAATTCTTATTTATTAAATATTGTAAGCTTTTAATTACACCATATTTTGAGTGCTCATATGTTAACCCACCCTGGAAATATGCTATAAATGGAGGTCTCATTGGAGCATCGGCGCTTAATTCAATAGATGAACCTTGAACAAATGAACCAGATGCCATTATTACTTGATCTTCATAACCTGGCATGTCCCAAGGTATTGGCTTTACGTGAGAATCGATTGGGGCCGCAGCTTGAATTCCTTCGCAAAATGCAATTACAGCGTCTTTATTTCCGAATTTAATTGATTGAATTATGTCGCTGCGGATATCATTTGATTTGGGACATACTTCAAATCCTAAGTTTTCATACACCTTTGAACAAAGTATTGCACCCTTGAGGGCGCCATTTACTGTCTTAGGCGCTATAAAAAGGCCTTGGAGCATATTTCTAGTCTGGCCGAAGGTCAACCCACATTCGCCACCTATTCCAGGCGCAGTCATTCTATAAGAGATTTTCTCAATTAGATCTCTTCTTCCTACAATATAACCGCCTGATAGCGCAAGCCCCCCACCGGGATTTTTTATTAGCGAGCCGGCCATGACATCTACGCCGACATCGGTTGGCTCAATAATATCTAAAAATTCCCCATAACAATTATCAACCATACATATGATTTCTTTATTTATATTCTTGACAAAGATTACCCATTCACGTATTTCTTCAATTGTAATTGCTTTCCTAAATGCATAACCTGTAGCACGTTGTAATGCAACCATCTTCGTTTTTTCGTTTATTGCTTCTTTAAGTTTATCAAAATCGATACAACCATTTTCATTTAAATCAACTTGAGAATACTTAATGCCGAAATCCTTTAATGAGCCCTTCCCTTCCCCTCTAGTTCCAATAACCTCTTCTAGAGTGTCATACGGAGCTCCGGTTGAATATATAAGCTCATCTCCCGGTCTTAATATACCTGAAAATGTTAAAGCCAAGGCATGAGTCCCATTTACTATCAATGGTCTTACTAATGCTGCTTCAGTTGAAAATAAGGTTGCATAAACATTTTCCAATGCTTCTCTTCCTGGATCATTATAGCCATAGCCTGTATTCCAAGAAAAATGCATATCACTAATTCTATTTTTTTGAAAATCGTTTAGCACCTTTATCTGATTGTAAAATAAAATATCCTCTAAACTTTTAAACTCATCGATAATCTGAGCTTCAGAATTTTTTATAATTTCTAAAACTTCACTTGAGATTTCCATTTTATCATTCATGTAATTTTTAATTGATTCGGATACCATACCTTTTATCTCCAATTTCTTTTATTTATCAAATTCATCTAGCCATTCAAAATTCTTAATCAATTCCTTTTTAGAATTCTTTTTATGAGCCGCATAAAGTTGGGTTGTAGTTACATTATCGTGATCTAGCAAGTTCTGAACGTCAAATATTGAATTCCCTTGATTAATCAATGAGGTAGCAGCTGTTGCTCTCAACTTGTGGGGGCTGTAACCCCCATCTTTTGAAGTCCCCATTCCTTTAGCTGTATACTTTTTAACAAGTTCCCGTAGAGCTCTCTCAGTGAGCCTTCCGCCCTGCAAGGATATGAATAGTGCATCCCTATCTTCGTAATTTATCTTTTCGATTTCCTTGCGTTCGTTATCTATATAATCTAAAATTACTTTTTCTACGGACTTATTGAGAGGCATTTCAGTTTCTTTTCCTCTTTTTCTGTAAATTTTAAACTCGCCTCGGCTAAAGTTAAAAGAAGAAATATTGAGGTGCTCGAGTTCGTAAAGCCTTAAACCATAGGTTACAAACAGTATCAAGATAGCTTTATCACGTTTTTTAGTTTTTTCCCAAAATTCCTTTTCCTTTTTAGTAAGTTTGGAACCATAACTAACGGTATCCAACATTATTTTTACTTCGTCTTCTTCTAGTATCTTTATCTCTTTTTCACCAGGTTTGGGCAATTTAATAGGGTTAAAGCCCTCTGTAATGTTCTTTGTAATAACACCATCCCTATATAAATATTTGAATAAAACAGATAGCGTCGATCTCTTCCGAGCTAAAGACCTATTGCTATTTGAGTATATCGTTGGTGGATTTGTTTTATCAGATTGGTATCTGGTGCAATATTCCCCAATAAAATAGTTTATATCTCTAGATGTTATCTTTTCAAAATCTTTTGGTGTAATATCTTTAATCTCTTTTGCTTTTGTAATCTGTGTTTCAGCTATTAAATAGAGACAAAAGAATGATATATCCCTCAAATAAGCAAGCCTTGACAATGGCAAAACACTAGTTTTAAGGTAAATAAAATAGCCCTTCATAAAATCGGGAAGCGTCTTTTGAATTTGGATACATTTCTCGATTATATCATTTTCTCTTTTAACCAAATTGTCAGGTTTATCTGATTTATTATGATACTTTATTGGCTTTTGATCCATTCCAATACCTCGTTTAGCAATGTGTTTTTATCTGATATGCTTGACAAATTGAACCATTTAACGTTTTCTAAGGATTTAAACCAAGTTAATTGCCTCTTTGCATATTTTCGAGTACTTTGTTTTATTAAAATCTTTGTATCTTCTAACGTTTGCGCACCATTGATGTAGGATATAACTTCTTTATAACCAATGCCCTTCATGGAAATATTTTCTTCAGAAAGACCAATACTCAATAAGTTTTCGACCTCTTTTATCAACCCTTGTTGGAACAATATTTCTACTCTTTGGTTAATTCTATCATATAGCATTTCTCTATCCATAGTAAGACCTATTATTAATGATTCATAATCCTTAGTCGGAATTAATGCTTGTCTAAATGACTTAATTGGCTTTCCACTGGTCAGCACAACCTCTAATGCTCTAATAACTTTAACTACATTGTTAGGATGTATATTTTTACTTCCAATTGGATCAAGAGCTACCAATTTTTCATAAATATATTCATTACCAAACATTAACACATCCTTTTGAAGAGCTTCCCTAATCGATTTATTTGATGAAATTTCAGAAAAATCCATATCATATAATAAGGAATTCACATAAAGTCCAGAACCGCCTGATACAATCGGCTGTTTTCCAATCTTCAATATGTCTGAAATATATTTCTTACCAAGCTCCTGATAAGAAGACACGGAAAAATCATCCCTAGGATCTATTTCATCAACTAGATAATGCTTTATTAATTCGCGCTCAGCGATAGATGGTTTTGCACTGCCGATATCCATGTATTTATATAATTGCATTGAATCAGCAGAAACTATTTCTCCCTTTAATGCTTGTGCTATAGATATTGCAAAATCAGTCTTTCCAACCGCAGTAGGTCCAACAATAAAAATTACTTTTTTATTCATAGATTAGATCCTTCTAAACATTTTTTCAATTTCAGAAATGGTTAATTTTAATATGGTGGGTCTACCGTGAGGACATGAAAAAGGATTTTCAGACTTAGATAGGTCAAATATCAAGCGTTCTTGCTCAATTAGATTTAAATTATCATGAGCTTTAACAGCGCTCTTACATGATGCGCTAATCAATTTATCAATCTTTGAGCCAATTAGTTCTTTGAAATCATCATTTATGTTATCAATAAAGTCATTTAAAAAACATTCAGCTTCATTAGCTTCCATGAAAATTGGAATTGAGCGAGCTATAAAGGCTTTTAGTCCAAATACCTCTATCTCAAAACCAAGATTATAT
>CAYRVM010000103.1:0-5904 GCA_964427575.1 uncultured Oscillospiraceae bacterium
GGACTCAGTTATCAAGATCTTTTAAGCTTTATGAGAGTTGAGGAATCAGAGAAGCTTCTACTTGGAACAGAAAAAAAGATTGGGGCTATATCTGTCGAATCTGGATTTTCTGCAGTTAGATACTATATAAAATATTTTGAAAAATGGTTTGGAATGCATCCGTCGAAATATAGGAAGCAATTTACTGGCAAGGTTAGAAGCAGAGAAATACATGCAAAATATTCTCTTGCTGAAGCGGAAGAGATTATTCCGATTTTAAGAAAGCAAATCAAAGAGGTATACAGCGCATTTGAGAGGGAAACTAGCCCAGCCTTAGACATTATTGAACTTGATTTGCGGAACCTAGATGTCGATAAAAAAATTAAAAATATAAAGATTAACCTTATACCAAAATGCACAATGGAGACTTTGACAAAACACAGTGAAGAAATAGCAGCAGCGCTAAGAGATTTGAAAATAAAAGAATTAAACATATATTCGTACCCCGAAAACATAAATATTTCTTCAATCGAAAAGTTACTGGATTCTGGAATCAAAGTTGTCTTGTCCTTAATTGAGTCGCAGAAGCAAGGACCTAATAATAACAAGCTGACTAAAGAAGGAATTAATAAGATCAAAAGCAAATTGGAGCATAGAAGCCAAATCCTTTTGAAAATAGTTGATGACAAGGAATGGGTTGAAAAAATTAATTACATGTGGGATTCTTCGATAATGATTCCATACTTAATAGAGAAAGCAATAACAGAAAAAGGAGAAATAAGAGACTTTAATAGCATCGTTGACGATACCGATGAGCTTGTTGAGATTAAAGGTAAATTGGGGTTGATGACTTCTGGATTAGCAACAAAGCCAGCTTATTATGCCTACAAGATGATGTCCGATTTAGATGGTACAATTGTGTCTGTCGGTAAAAATCATATAATATCTTTGGATTCAAAAGGAAAAGACAAATTCGAAAGCATCAGGATACTTGTGTTTAATAGCGATGAAAGAGTAAGCACTATGGTAGAGGGATATTATCCTATTGAAGAGGTAATGCAGGCAGTTTATCAATTCAAGAAATCAACTGAGATCATTTTCAAGTTGAGTGGAATTTCAGGAAACTTTAGGGTTAAGCGGTATAAATTTGGAAAAGAAAACAGCATCTTGTCATTTATGGAGAAACTCGACTTTCCAAGCAATCTTACGGTATCTGAGGAACAACTTTTCTCTTGGGGATCATGCCCGAATGTTGACTTCTCAGTTCAGAACGCTACAGACTCAATAAACATCCAATCATATTTAACCGGATTTAGCGCCGAAATGATAATGATAGACAGATAATAAATTTATCTGTCTATCATTTTTTTTATCCTATTTCTTGAAAATCATAAGATTTTCGCAGCCAATTTCTTCGTAAGTCAAAGCGAAATAAATTGGTGAGGTCGAAGCTTCGTCAAACTTTACTGCTTCAGTAGTGAAACTTAAATCCATACCATTAATAGAAAACTGAATACTATTATACAAATTATCTGCATTGTATTCTGAAGGTGCATTTGTTTGGCTAATAGCATTTTTTAATCCAGACATAATTCTAGTTTTGTAGTCAAACCCTAGTACGAAAATATCTGCAAGCTCAACGACATTTCCCTCATTATCAAAACAATAATTTTCATTGCTCGCTACCCATTTACTATTGAAATACATGCTCGTATTTCTTGTTACATTTGTATATTGACCATAAGAGCTTGCCCACACATATTGCTCAAGACTACTCCATGAATCAGTAGACGGAATAATCATATCTTTAAGCTTTGCCAATACTTCGACATCTATAGAATATAATGATTCGGCCTTTATTATAGCTTGCTCTGGAGAGTCTTTGCTATAAGAGATTGATTGGTAGATATTAATATTATCAATAGTTTCACTGTTTTGCTTCTGCTCCCAATTCAAATTAGCGGATGGAATGAACTCAAAGACTGGAGATTTATTTCCTTCAAATATATTTATGCTGGGATCATAAAAGCGTTCTGCTATAGCAACTGAATCACCAAGTTCTTGAAAAGTTACATAAAAAGTTGTAGCATAAAGGCCTGTATCAAATTCTGGATTGCTGTAGTCAAAGATTAAAGCCAAACCACCAGGATATAGAAAAAACTTTTGACTGTCTGCAATTCCTTTGAAAGGTGCAACTAGTTTCAAAGCATAACTACCCACTCCAAAATAATTATCGGACTCATCGGTTGAGTTACTTTTCATAAGAAGCTTGCTGATATAATCATTAAGAATCGATTTGTAATCAACATCGTCAGCAAAGACATCTTTTAAAGTAATTTGCTTACCCGTATTTAAATCAACATTGTAAGCTTCCATTAACCCTACGTAAGCATTATTGTCATAACTACGATTCCCATATATTGCTATAGAAGCAACGTTGTTATAATTATAGGACATATTTGAATCAATAGTATTTGAGGTAGGTTTTGCATCTTCTCTTATTAGTTGCTTGATGCCCCTATATGGAGGAAGTTCACCGTCAATTGTTTTTGTGTATATACTTGTTAATTCATCGTTGATTGATTGCTCAACATCTTTATCTAGTAATCCCTTGATTGTTATTTTACGGTTATAAAACTCAGGAACATCTGTCTTCTCAAGAGTGACAACTTCTATTGGATTTTTAACCAGATACGGAATAACTACTGGCGAGTTTATTACCTTGGATGAGGGTGAAGCATCGCCACAAGAACTCATGGTAGCTATAACAGGGATTAACAAAAGAGAGATTAAGGCGATTTTCATGCAACCTCTATACTTGATAAGTTTATCATGCCGTTGTTCTTTTGTGCTTGAGCTTAGAATAGGGAGAAGGCTACTTAATTTTAACATAACCGGCCTCCTCAGCTAATTGCTGACCATCATCGCTGAGCAACCAAGCGATTATTTGTCTCGCTGGACTATCCTGTGGCTCGTCTGAACGAACAACCGCATAGTATGCCGTGCGGATTGGATATGTCCCATCCTGTATTGTTGCTTTCTCTGGGTAAACG
The DNA here is from genome assembly GCA_964427575.1 of uncultured Oscillospiraceae bacterium. GTDB lineage: Bacteria > Bacillota > Clostridia > Peptostreptococcales > Anaerovoracaceae > JBAWWY01. The sequence continues at coordinate 3,033 of CAYRVM010000103.1, forward strand.
CCATCAACAGAAAGCAACTTGACCTTATCATTCCCCCACATATCAGTAACAAAATAGAAGTATGAATATCCAATTGCGTCCGGCTCGTTTTTGTATGTAGCAACGGCATCAATCAGAGCACCCATTTCAGCTATGATTTGCTCCATTGGAGGGTCAACTGGAGTAATACCATTCATTACCAAGTCAAGGAACCCAGTTTGACTTCCTGAATTGACAGGGCGCTGGTAAGCTATTATTGGCACATCGGAACCGCCGATGGCTAACCAATTTGTGATATCACCTGCATAAATATCTCGTATCTGTTGAAGTGTTAAATCAGTTACGGGATTATCTTTATTTGTTAGAAAGACAAAGCCCTCGCTGACAACTGGAATGAGTTCAAGCTCGAGGCCGGCAGCCTTAGCTAATTGAAGTTCTTCTGCCGATGGGCTTGTTACAAATATCAAATCAGCTTTTTTATCAATAAGATTTAAATAAGCTTGATGGGTTTTGTTGTGAATTATATACTGTCTCGCTTCTTCGACGGGAATGTTCATAAGTTTGGCTCCAAGAGCTTCTGAAAGTGGAATAGTAACCGTTGATCCGTCCACAACGGGATATGTATCAACAGTAAAAGATGGGACTTCTAAATTTGGAGGATTCACATCAGTGTCTACCGTACAACCTATTAGGGCTAAAATTAAGCAAAGCAGTGATAGTGTAAATAGAATTTTGAATTTTTTCATATTATAACCACCTCTCAATAAAACAAATATAACTAATTATACAACTTTAAAAAGAAATTTGTTTATTAAACTTAAACAATTAGAAAAGGAAATACAAAGACAGCAAGATAGTACATATTTTAAGCAAATTCATAATTGAATCAACTTTCCTCAAAGAGTAGTATTATTAAAGAAGGTGAAATATCTTTAATTACTACGTAATAAATAATAATTGCCTGACAATGGCAAATAATGGAGGAGAAGAATATGAGATTATTATTAATTGGAGTTGGTGGGGTTGGGACGTCTGCTGCGCAGATTATCAAAGCCGCTGGCGAAAAGGGAAAATGGATGGAGAAAATGGTCCTTACTGACTACAACGTTGCTAGAGCACAAGAAGTAGCTAAAGACCTTAACGACCCAAGGTTTGTTGCAGACCAAGTAAATGCAAGAGATGCCGAAAGCATTAAAGCATTAGTAAAAAAATATGATATCACATACATAATGAATGCTGTTGATCCAAACTTTAACCAGAACATCTTTGATACTGCATTAGAATGTGGGGTTGGATATATAGACTGCGCGATGACGCTTTCTAAAAGACATCCAGAAAAACCTTATGAACTTTGTGCTGAAAAGCTTGGGGACTATCAATTTGCTAAGGCTGAAGAGTGGAAGAAAAAGGGAAACATGGCAATTGTAGGTTCTGGAGTTGAGCCAGGGATGGCTGACGTTTTCGCAAAATGTGCTGCTAAGCATCTTTTCGATAAAATTGATGAAGTAAACGTTAGAGATGGCGATAACTATACTAATCCAGGAAGTGACAATCCTTTTGGATTCTCAATTTGGACAACCATTGAAGAATGCCTTAACCCACCTATCATATGGGAAAAGGGCAAGGGTTGGTTCTGTACAGAATCATTCTCAGAGCCAGAAATATTCGACTTTCCAGGCGGAGTTGGTCCAGTTGAAGTAATCAACGTTGAACATGAAGAAGTCCTACTAGTTCCAAGATACATAGATTGCAATAGAGTAACTTTCAAGTTTGGAGTTCCAAAGGAAACAAGAGAACTTTTAAAGAACTTAGAAACTTTGGGTATGGACAGCATGGAAAGAAAAATCAAAGTTGGAGATACAGAAATTGCCCCTCGTGATTTCCTAGTTAAAGTAGCACCAAATCCACTTGAATCTTCAAAGACGATGATTGGAAAAGGTTGTGCAGGAACATGGGTAACAGGAACTAAGGATGGTATGAGAAGATCAACGTACCTATATCAAGTTTCAGATAACCAAGATTGCATGAAAAAATACGGGACATCTTCAGTAGTTGCTCAAACTGCAATGGGACCTGTTATAATGCTTGACCTAGTTGCAAATGGAATCTGGAAAGAAGCTGGAGTAAACGGACCAGAGTTCTTTAATCCGGATCCATTTATTGAAAGAATGGCAATGTATGGATTCCCTCCAGGAATTCAAGAAAAAGACTCAGAATACGCAACTTTTGTAGAGAACAAAGCATTTATGGATGCATTAAAAAAATAGCGAATAGAAGATAGGCAAAGTGGGAGCGAATAGTACACGCTCTCTCTTTGTTTTTTGTTTACATGAAAGGCTTTTTAATGTAATATTTATGGAAAAGGAGGGTTTGCCATGAAGCATGTTTTATCAGTTTTAGTTGATAACCATCCCGGTGTCTTAAGAAGAGTTTCAGGACTTTTTGGAAGAAGGGGTTACAATATCGATTCACTTGTAGTTAGCGCTACTGAAAACGAAGAAATTTCGAGAATGACAATTGTTGTTCACGGTGACGAGACAGTAATAGACCAAGTAATCAAACAATTGGCCAAATTAATAGACGTTATAAGCGTAGATGATGTTACAAACAAGGATACAGTTAGCAAACAACTACTCTTAATTAAGATTAAGGCGGACATCACAAATAGAATTGACATAATCACACTAGCGGAGGCATTCAATGCTAGAATCGTAGACATTGAGGCTAATTCAGTTATTCTCGAAGCAGCCGACGAAATAAACAGGATTAACAACATTATTGATACATTTAAGCCATATGGAATTCTTGAACTTGTTAAAACGGGAACGGTGGCAATGCTGAAATGATCCAGAAGCCAGGAACAGAAAATGAATATTTAGAATTAAAAGCGGCA
>CAYRVM010000104.1:0-3297 GCA_964427575.1 uncultured Oscillospiraceae bacterium
AAGAGGATCTACAAAAAGCGTACCTGTTTGACTTGCTGTGAAAAAAAGCACACCAGCATTTACTGCTGCCATACCAAATCCCATTGGGATCATGATTAATGGTTCTAAAGTTCCCTTTTTACCTAAATACACCAGCAATATTCCTATTAGAATAAGAACTATCCTGGCTACGGCTATTTTAGTATCTTGATAAAAAAGTGTTCCTATACCTTGAAATAAGGTTGCTAAATTCATATCTGCACCTCGCTCTTCTGTTCTTTTTTCGCTACTTTAGCCGAGATACGGGTTATAACCCCTAGCATACCTTTAATTAGCCCAGCAATAAATAGAGCCACCACCGCTGCTATTAAATATATCTCCAAAGCTATTACAATTGATTCATCCATAGTTTTATTCCTTTCTTATTTATCAGTGAAATTACTTATCTAAGTTCTCTTTTTATAGCAATAACAAATATAATTGCGACTACTATGAATACTCCTACCATTAGTGCGACATTTACTGTTGTTACTTCAATCATTTTTTTCTCCTTTTTCTAAGCTAAATCGCCAAGCGCAAAACCACTCATCTGGATGATCGTCAGGAGGGCAACCAATGCACTCTGTTTTAATCCTAGAATCAATGGTCTTGGCGAAACTTTTATATTCAACCATACCTGCTGACTTGCAAGGGTAGTCTTCCATTCCCTTGTTTTTTCTAGCCGTTTGTACTCTACAATCGTTCATTTGGAAAACAAAGCTGTTTGGGCTTTCTTCAATTATTGACTGTACATTTATTTGAGCATACAACCTCATATTTAGAGCTTTTTTCAATCCTTCTAACCCTGATTGCTCTGGTAGTTCTAATAGTTTAATAATTGACCAGGCTTCAAAGGGAGAAAACCATGCCCAACAAGAGTCGTTACAACGTTTGGCATCAAGCATTCCATGGTTTGATTCAACAGTTTGAAACCAGACGCCATCTCCAGCAAGCCAGTTAATTCCTAAGCATTCTATAAGCTCATACATCTTCTCTCTAGGCATATTTAGAAGTGGCTCAGGTACTCCATCAATTAATTTGAAACCAAGTATTTTACCTAGCCTATTTAATTGGATTCCCTTACTTTTTTCATATGCTGGGCCAAGAATCTTTAAAGCTTCTTCAAAACCCATCTGATGTTCAACTTCTTTGAACCAGAAAGCGTGATGCATAGCTGTTCTGCTAAGCATATCGATTGCTAGATTTGCAAGCTGGTTTTGGTCTAGTTCTTCCAAGTTATTTTCTTTTTCTTTCATGGATTGTTCTCCCGGTTTTAAAGTTCAAACGCGGAGCGTGTCCACTCCGCGTCAATTGTTTAGTATTTAGAACTATACAAGTTTCTTAAATTCCTGAGTCAATAGTGGAACGATTTCGAATAAATCTCCAACGATTCCATAATCGGCTAAAGTGAAAATGTTAGCTTCAGGATCTTTATTAATCGCAATTATTACCTTAGATGATCCCATGCCAGCTAGATGTTGGATTGCTCCAGAAATCCCACAAGCAATATATAAAGTAGGAGAAACTGTTTTTCCTGTCTGCCCAACTTGGAATTTTTGTTCAATCCAGCCAGCATCAACAGCGGCACGCGAAGCGCCTACAGCAGCACCGATTACATCAGCGCATTCTTCTAAAATTACATAGTTCTCTGGGCCCTTCATTCCACGACCACCTGAGATAATTATGTTCGCTTCAATAAGTTCTGGACGCTGTGAAGCTGCAATTACTATTTCTTTAAGAATAGCCTTTAGATCTGAAGCATCTATAGTAGCTGTTTCAACAACAACTTCTGCATTACGAGTTTCATCAGGTATTGCTATTGGGAATGTGTTAGGTCTAATTGTAGCCATAACAGGTCTTGCTTTTGTTGCAACCTCAGCAAATGCTTTCCCTCCATAAATAGGTCTTTTAAAGGTTAGGAAACTTTCAGCGTCAATTGTCATACCAGTACAGTCGGAAGCCATTCCTACGCCAATACGTTGTGCAAGACGTGGAGCGAGGTCTTTACCTACTGCAGTATTACCAAGCAATACAGCTTGTGGTTCTTCTTTTTTAATAAGCTGGTTTAATACAGATGTATATGCACCAGTAGTATAATCAGCAAGTTTATCATCGTCGACGATGATTACTTTATCTGCTCCATATGCTGCAACCTTGTGGGCTATATCTTTAACGCCCTTCCCAAGGATTACTGCAACAAGTGGTTCTTTAGTTTGGTCAGCTAAAATTCTTCCCTGACTGAGAAGTTCTAGCGAAACTTTTCGAATTTCTAATTTATTCTGTTCTATAATAATCCAAATTCCTTTTGCCATGCTAATTCCTCCTCTCTATAATACCTTTGCTTCTTCTCTTAAGATTCTTGCTAATTCTCTCGCTGAATCTGCTGCTTCGCCAGTAATCTTTATTCCACCCTTACGAGGGCTTGGTAAAGAAAATTTCGTTACAGTCATCTTCTGAGGAAGATCCGCTAGGCTCATTCCCAAGTCTGCAAGAGTTAATATTTTAATATCTTTTTTCTTAGCTTTCATAATTCCCATCATGCTAGGATATCTTGGTATATTAAGGCCCTTTTGAGCTGTTACAAGCACTGGCAAAGCAACTTCGATAATCTCAGTTCCTCCATCAATTTCTTTTGTTACAGTTGCCTTATTGTCCTCAACTTCTAACTTTAAAATACTGCTAATTGATGGGATATTTAGAGCATCCGCAACACGAATGGCAACTTGACTAGAGCCATCATCAACAGCAATACGTCCACCCAAAATGATATCATGTGGGATTTGAGAAATTGCTTTTGCAAGTATTACAGCACTCGCCCATTCGTCAGGGCTTTCAATTGCTGGATCATTTACTAAAATGGCTTGATCGCATCCCATTGCAAGTGCTGTACGAAGAGATTCTTGTACTCTTTCGCCACCCATGCTCACTAGGGTTACTTCTCCACCGAATTTTTCTTTTAATTTCAAAGCTTCTTCAACGGCAAATTCATCGTATGGGTTAATTACTAAATTAGCCCCAGTTCCGTCGATTTTTCCTTTGCTGTCTAATACTATCTTAGCTTCTGTATCAAATGTTTGTTTAAGACAAACTACGATATCCATTCCTTTTCCTCCTTGCTATTTGATTCAATTAATCTTTAAGTATACTTGCAGCTATAACTATACGTTGGATTTCACTAGTTCCTTCGTAGATTTCAGTGATTTTAGCATCTCTCATCATACGTTCAACTGGATAATCTCTTGTATATCCGTATCCACCTAGTATTTGAACTGCCTGAGT
>CAYRVM010000104.1:3397-5864 GCA_964427575.1 uncultured Oscillospiraceae bacterium
GATGCAATACCGATTCTTCCATAATCAAGAGTAGTCATAGCTACTTTAAATCCTTGACCTTCTTGTCCAAGCAAGTTTTCAGCTGGAATGCGGACATTTTCGAAAACTAACTCATAAGTTGCTGAAGAACGGATTCCCATCTTCTTTTCTTTTTTACCAAAAGTAAATCCTGGAGTGCCTTTTTCTAATATGAAAGCGGCTATTCCTCTATTTCCCTTTTCTTTGTCCATTTGAGCTGTTATTACATATACATCTGCATAGTAGCCGTTAGTAATGAAGATTTTAGAACCATTGATTACATATTCATCTCCATCTCGAACTGCAGTTGTACGTGTACCTGAAGCATCAGATCCAGCCATGGATTCTGTAAGTCCAAACGCACCCATCTTTTCGCCAGTTGCAAGAGGAATTAGATATTTTTTCTTTTGTTCTTCAGTTCCAAATATGTATATTGGATTTCCGCATAAACTTGAATGAGCAGAAATTGTAACACCCAAAGATGCATCCACACGCGATAATTCTTCAATTGTGATTGCATAGGATAGATAGTCTGCTCCAACGCCGCCGAATTCTTCTGGGAAAGTTATTCCAGCAAGACCTAATTCGCCGCATTTTTTCCATAATTCCATAGGAAATTCTTCATTTTCATCACGTTCTTCTGCTCCTGGTGCGCATTCTGCTTCTGCAAAATCGCGAACCATTTTACGCATCATTTGATGATCTTCGCTTAATTCAAAATTCATTTTTTATACCCTCTCAATAGAATATTATTTATATAAAGTAATAACTTATTAGTTTATCTGTTTGGTTGATATCCTAGTTCGATTCCTGCAACAATTCCCATATGTATGTTGGATGTTCCTTCTAGTGTTTCGAATTGTTTTGCATCTCTAAGCCATCTTCCGCAAGGATATTCAGTTGAATAACCGTATGATCCGTAAATCTTCATAGCCATGTTTGCGCCATGCACCGCAGCATTACAACCTGACAATTTAGCCATAGAAGTTGCTTGTTGACTTGGCATCTTGTTTTCTTTAAGCCATGCAGCTCTGTAAACTAGGTATTTAGCAGCTTCATCTTCCAATTTCATTTCAGCAATCTGCTGTTGAATCATTTGGAATTTTCCTATTGGTTGTCCAAACTGAGTTCTTTCATTCGCATAGTTAACTGCTCCATCAAGACATGCTGCAGACAACGCTGCTGCTCCTGTTGCGCAACCCATACGAGTATTGTTTAGCATCCACATACAAATCTGGAAGCCTTTATTAACTTCTCCAAGTAAATTTTCTTTTGGAACAACTGCATTTTCAAATACTAATTCAGATGTTGGAGCTGTCCACATTCCTACTTTCTTAGTAATTGGAATTCTTGTGATTCCAGGAGTGTTATTGTAATCAATAATAAAGCAGGATAGTCCTCTTGGGCCTCCGCCTTCTGTTGTTACAGCATAAACAAGACCAGTATCACTAGTATGTCCACCTGAAATCCACATTTTAGAACCATTTAACAACCAGTGGTCGCCTTTGTCAGCAGCAAATGTTTTCATGCTTCCAACGTCTGATCCTGAATTTGCTTCAGTCAATGCGAAACTTCCAACTGCTTTTCCTGCTACTAGGTCAGGAATGTACTTTTGCTTTTGTTCTTCTGTTCCCCATTCATTGATTGTCATTGCTGGGCCCCAGCAATTTCCACTTATGCTTAATCTCCAAGAAGTATGAACTTTAGAGATTTCATATAAAGCAATTACGCCTTCCATCCATCCCATACCGTTTCCGCCTAATTCTTCTGGTATGCTCCAACCTAAAAGACCTAATTCTCCCATTTTAGTTAATATTTCTCTACGGTAATAGTGATTTTCTTCATCTTCTTCAACGTAAGGTGCAATTTCCTTTTCAGCGAAATTACGAGCCATGTCCTGAACCATCTTTTGCTCTTCAGTTAATCCAAAATCCATTTTAGAACCTCCCATAAAATATAATTAATAAATTGTTAACACTTTTGATTGTCTAGTTATACTTACTCAATTATTGCGATTACATCATCTTCTTCTACGCGATCGCCTTCTTTAACTAAAATTTCTTTAACAACTCCTGGATCTCCGTATACAACAGTCTCCATTTTCATTGCTTCGATGATGAAAAGCTCATCATCTTCAGTAATCATTTGGCCTACCTTAATGTTAATTCCTTGAATTTTTCCAGCCATTGGGCTAGTTAATTGTCCCATTTGTATTTCCTCCTTGAATTATATATTTATATGCTTCTATATAAACGCAAGAAGTATGCCAAATATTTAACATTCGCTTATACTAACAGGATTTTTCTTCTGTCTCGTTCAAATATCCAGCGCAAGCTCTATTTGGAACGCTCTAGAATCAACCTTCATAGTAATTAATTTAATCTTTAATTTACTTACCGTGTATCCACCTCCACGCCGAAGAGTTTACGCTATCAAAGTTGTATGGTTT
>CAYRVM010000105.1:0-5849 GCA_964427575.1 uncultured Oscillospiraceae bacterium
AATTCTTTCGAAATCAGTAACAACTAAAGTTCTAAGACTTATTCAGGAGACAATACAGGCGACTAGAATCCAAATGACAGATGAGGAAGCAATATTGCTATGGGGGAAAATTAAAATCTTTGTAAAAACCTATGGTAGAGAGCCAGCCATCAATGCTACTGACCCTATTGAGTCAAGAATGGCTGATGCATTGGTCTATTTGAAAGATCAACGTAGAAAGCAAGGCATATAAATTGGATCGTGAAGATCTATTAAAAATTATTGATTCTGATGATTTAGGTCTTTTGAAAATAAAGACTTCGTCGGGAATAAAGCAAACGGCAGATCAGCGGTTGGCAGATTCATTTTATGAAATTACTGCTTTTTATAAGAAAAATGGCAAAGAGCCTGAACCAAACATATCTGATATGCATGAGTTTCAACTTTTTAGCAGATTAGATGGCTTAAGAAAGAATAAAGAAAAGGCAGAATCGCTCAGCGAATTAGACGAGTTTAATTTACTTGAAACTAAAGAAATCAGCTCCGTAGATGACATTTTTAATGATGATGATCTTGGATTACTTAAAGATGATTCTGAAAGCATTTTTAAAATTAGACATGTTCCTAGCAAAATAGACATGCCTGAGAGTATTGCTAGACGTAAACCATGTAAAGAATTCAATCTTTATGAGCATCTATTCTTAGATTGCAAATCAGAGCTAGAGGATGGAATTAGGGAAGCTAGATCCTTTTCTGGCGAACAACAAATTAAACAAGGTCATTTCTTTATTCTGCATGGCGTTATGGTTTATGTCGCAGAAGTGGGCGAGAAAGAAACCAAGAACCGTAAAGTTAATGCTCGATTGAAGTTGATATTCGAAAATGGAACAGAGTCGAACATGCTCCTTAGATCACTTGCTACTGAGTTATATAAAGATGAGGCGGGAAGAAGAATTTTAGATCATCAGGATAAGGCTCTTGAGGACCTTGAGTTGATTAAGCCTGAGGATAATCAAACTGGTTTCATTTATGTTTTGAGTTCTTTAAGTGACAAAGAAGAAATCAAATCACAACATAATTTATATAAGATTGGCTTCTCAAAGACTCCTGTTTCAGAGCGCATTAAAAATGCAGCTAAAGAACCTACTTATTTGATGTCCCCAGTTAAAGTTGAAGCTGTTTATGAATGCTTTAATTTGAACCCTCAAAAATTTGAATTGTTGTTGCATACTTTTTTTGGTGAATCTTGCCTTGAGGTCTCAGTGAGAGATCTTAACGGAAAAGAACACAAACCTCGGGAGTGGTTTATTGCCCCTATGAGAGTTATTGAAGTTGCTGTTCAATTATTGATAAATGGAGAAATTATCAATTATTCCTACAACAACTTGACCAATGACATTGAATCAAGAGTTTAAATTATGGTAAAAATTTGCTAAAAGCTAATAGTTTGCGACTTGCGACTATTTTTGTAAATTTTTATAAATCGCTTCACCAATTTCTGTGAAAATTGGCTGGATTATTTTCCAAAGCTCCTCTGCTTTTTTTTCAATATCTTTAACGCACTTCTCAAGGTCTTTTTTAGACATGGATTTATTTTTATTCTTCGCTGAGTCAATTGATAATTCAATTTTCGATGAATTATCAATTTGATTGAGATATACATTAGCCATTATAGGATTATGAGCGATTAGATTTCTCTCACTTAGAATAGATTTAACACCATTTAGTTTTTTTGATAGCTTTGGCTGAATTTTATTTTTTATTGGATGTATAGACACCAACTCCTCTATTAGCCATATCTTCTGGCTAAAGTTTAAATTGAGAAATTGTTCCGAATCTTTTCCACTAATCACTTTGTAAAAATCGAAAAGTAAATGTTCAATTTCACCAAATGAAGTTACCGCTCTTCCAACAAGAAGTTGCATCTCATCAAAATCCGAACGCATTATATCTCCTCTGATAGTGATGGAAAAAAGCCCAAGCTCGAAGCCTTAATAGAATCTTTACTGCCTTTTTATAGCGGCTTAAGATTCCTGTTAACAGACTTTTATCATCAGTTAACGTAATTGGGCGTATTGCTCAGATAGTTTTTCTAAATTATCAAGTAGTACTTTTACGAGCAACTCTGGACTAATAATCTTAACATCAGAGCCATACCTCATAATATCCATCATAATCTCTCTAGTATCACTAAATGGAACACGTAACTCGTAAGAACCGTCAGGTAAATATTTTCCTACTTGATTAGGATGCCAACTCTCATTAGCAACCCATCTTGCTCGATCAGAATTAAAAATCAAAGTCGCCCATTGAACATCTTTACCAGCAAATATCCCATAGCCAGAGCCTAACTCGGAATCTAACTCATCTTCTTCCATATCCAGTGCTCTGCGATCAATCAACTCAAGGTGTTTTATAGCATCTAAAGAAAAGCTTCTTAAAGCGTTTCTTTGATGACACCAAGCATCTAAATACCAGTTATCACGATAATAAATGATTCTCTGAGGGGAAATCTCCCTAATTGTGTATTCATCTTTACTTCTAGATTGGTATTCGATTGATAGTCTTTTGCGCTTAACTAAAGACATACCAATTTCTTGGAAAAAATCATAATCTAACTTCCTCGCTCCAACCTTTTCAATCTTTACTCTTTTTCTTATTTCCTCTAGTGAGTTATCTGTTGAGTCCAGCATGGCAAGCAAGCGTGATTGAAGAGGTTTTATCTGCTTCCCCAAAAGACCACTAGCATCTAAATTACCCAGCAAATGGTCCATAGCTAACAAAGCGTAAATTTCTTCAGGGGTAAACCAAAGACCCGGAAGTGAATAGCTTTCTGTATTTGCTTCAAAACGATAACCATTTAACTCTTTATCATAAACAATGGGCGCATTTAAACGATCACGCATATACGCCAAATCACGCTTAAGTGTAGCTGGTGAAATCTCAAGCCTATCCAAAAGCTCTTGGAATGACACCAGCTTTCTATCATTTAATAAATGATCAATCCTATAAATTCGCTCGTTATTACTCACAAAGCCAGTCCTTAATAGATTAACAAATTCATTATGAAGCTTTAATAGCTCATATATTGAGCTATTAATATTTTCTTCTGGCTCATGCTGTGAGCTTCACAGGTATTCATACTTTTGACAAGCATTAATTATCTTGGAGGGTGTATGGTAAATTTTGAAAAAGTTAATGGTGGAATGAAGCTTTTAAATCAGATAGCGCTATTTGTGATTCTGGGCACAACCGCATTGTTTATTGTCTGGATGCTGACTAGTGAGGTTTGGAGTCACTTCAAGTCAAAGTCTGATGAAATAACTGTAAAGACGGAAGTTACTAACAAAAACCAAAAACCAGAAAAGACAGAAATAACTTTGCGAGTTGGAGATATTGAAAAGATCAGCTCAACCAATCTTTATATTGCTAAGATTGAAGAGCCAATAGACTCTTATGCCATTACATATCGATCCTCAAAATCAATAACTCGAAACATTTTAATGTCGGCTGAAAACAGTGATAAGACTAGATTGTTGTTTGATAATTATGAAAACAAAATTAATACATTTGACACATATCCCAGCTATGACAAAGCTGAAGTCATCGTATGTGTTTATGTGAAAAACTTCAAGAGTCTTGATGAAGACTCAACGAAGAAGTCGATCATGCTAATTACGCCTGATGGCGAGAAGAAAAAAACTGTTGCTGTCGACGTAGATAAAATAATGAAGATCGAAAAGTCAAACAAAAACTTCTTAAATGTTTTGTACTTTAAGCAAGGCAAGCTAATAAACGCTCACTATTCAATTCATAATTTAAATGTTATTTCTGAGCCAGCGATATTTGACTTGAAGAATACTAATCTCAAGAAATCAAATTTAGTTGAGGGTGAATAATATGAAAAAACTTTTAGTAGTGGGATTATTATTTACTCAGCAGGCTCTGGCAGAAGGCTATTACTATCTCGTGCCGGTTAATCCACAACCTCTTCAATATCTGCTACCGCCAGCCTATATCGTTCCTCCACCAAATTACTATGCGCCGCCGCCTGTGTATATACAACCAATTCAACGAAGGTATGTACCGCTTCTGCCAGATGGATGGGGTAATACCAAGATTGTCCCATTACCTCCTAAAGTAGATTTACTACCTAATAATTAAGGAAATGTAATGACTATCTATAATCACACAGTGACTTTTCAAGATGTTGAAAGAATAGCCATAGAGAATATGGTTAATGAAGCTATTGAAAAATTCAAATTAGAGCATGCTAAGGATGGATTTGCTGTGCCTTGGGTGTTGGAATCAATTATTGAAAAGTTTAGAAATGCCGAGATGAGCTTACTTTCTAGCAACAACTTTGTAGAAGGTGGGAATACAATATTCATTTATAACAACAAATCCTAGTGAGCATTGTAATGAAAGTGGATAAAGATATTATTGATGAGGCTTATCAACAAGGAATGCCTAAAAAGCCAATGAGGGAAGATTTTGCAGATGAGGAGTTATTTGAAGAATTTTACGGCTACTGGATGAGCAACTATGGTCGTATATTAGCTTTGCGTCAGCAAAAAAGAAATTCAGAAGCTTCTGGCGACTCTAAAAAATAGCTAGAGATTTTTTGAAAAGGACCTTTAATGGCAGCAAAACGATTAAGTGAAAGAAGCAGATTTAAAGACGCTTTGATATTAAGCAGCGACTATTTTGCTAATCCAGGCGTGAATGGAGAGGTTGAATTAGGTGTACTTTTACTTAAATCTGGAATAAAAGTTTGGGCGTGGACAGAGGAATATGCAGAGTTAATCTCAGAGTTCCCAGCAAAAACTCTATGGAGAGAGATTGTTGAACATGCTCTTAATAATGAAACATTTATGTCAGCAGTTTATTTAGATGACATTCAAATCTTGAACGACCAACCACCATTCGGCAGAATGCTTGGATTTGCAATAACCGAAAGTGATGAAGATAAGGCTTGTGCTAGGTTACTTCTTTGTTTGAGTGATGATGATTTATTGAAATTAGAAACATTTGATGGTGGTTTATATAATCAGGATTTGTTGAGTTTTTTAACTGGGCTATCAGTCAAATTAGATGAAGAAGGGATAGACATCGAGGATATTCCAGCTTTTAAGCTAAAGCCAAACTTTAACTATGAAGATTTGGAGTCGGCTTTCGAATTAGCAATAAAGAACTATGAGATGCAGATTGAATTAAAAGAAGCTGAAACTGCTTTCAAATTGAAGCCGTTTGATTTGCAAATAACCTCATTTGTAGACAATTGGAAAGCTACACGAACTATCAGCAGATATCCGGGCTCGAGTGGAACATGTTATATGGGTCTTGGAAGAGCAGTGGAATATCTTAGAGGCTACATTCTGAATAATAATAAACTACCAAATGGCACACACAAAATTCCTGCAGGCAAAGATTGTTTCGGATCAAGAGGCGACAAGTTTGAGTTAGATTTTGACGATTATTACAAGCCAAAATTGCAAGATTTAAAGTAGGTTTTGATATTTTGCCAGAGGCTAATACCGCTATATGAGCTAATTTTGCTCGATAATGATGGGAAATTAAATGAGCCACGATGAAGAAATTTATATAATTCAAGAGACATTAAAAAACATAAAGCAACAGGCTAAAAAATCAGGTGCAACACCACCTCAAAGCATACTAGTTAAGATGGTTAATTTAGAAAAAAGACTCCAAGAGCTTAAAAATTTGTCTGGAATCAATAAAGAAAAACCGGAAGCCCTCCCAGAAAACCTTAAGTCTATTAGAGATCTGGCTATTGATTATGCATTTGGGCGCATTAATGACCTGCCCGATGATATCGATGAGCTTTATGAGTGGCTGCAGATAGATGG
>CAYRVM010000106.1:0-5811 GCA_964427575.1 uncultured Oscillospiraceae bacterium
TCAAAGATTGCTGCAGAAGCAAGAGTTGGGGGAATGCTTTCAGGGAAAGCGGGAATTTTGGATATTCATCTTGGAGATGGTCCAAGGGCAATTGACTTAATCTTGAAAACGGTTAAAGAAACCGAAATACCAATATCTCAATTTCTTCCAACCCACGTAAATAGAAATGGACCACTATTTGATAAATGCATTGAATTTGCAAAAATGGGTGGATACATTGATTTTACTGGAAGCGAAGATGCAGACTTCTGGGCAGACTTGGATGGAGAAGTAAAAGTTTGTAAAGGCTTAAAAAAATACCTAGATTTAGGAATTAGCCATGACAACTTTACGCTTTCATCTGATGCGCAAGGAAGTCTACCGATTTTCAATGAGAAAAAAGAATATGTTGGATTGGGAGTTGGAAAAGCGACATGCCTTCTTAAGGAAATAAAGGAATGTGTTCTAAAAGAAGGAATACCATTAGAAATAGTAATCAGAGCAGTAACATCAAACCCAGCAAAGGTCTTAAAATTAAGCCAAAAGGGTAAGATAGAAAAAGGCTTTGACGCAGATTTATGTATTCTAGATTCAGATACACTGGATATCGATACTGTTATTGCAAAAGGTAGAGTGATGGTAAAGAATAAAAAGCCAGTAGTATTTGGGACATTTGAAGCTAAGCTCGATTAGAACTAGCTAGAAACAAAGGTATATCAAAAGATTATTAGAAAGATATGAATGAGGACCCCTATATCAAATCATGATATAGGGGTTTCTTGTATCATGCGGTTTCTATTTATGGTGTTATTAAAAAAAACAATTTTGTGTATGCTATAATTAAGGTTGAAAATTTTGAATAACAAATCCATAAAATCTCCACAAATAAATGTGATTATTTAATTAGTTAAAAATAGGGTAAGAAAAACATATTATAATAAGAGTAATCAATATAATTGGTTTAAGTCTTTTGAAAGGTAGCCGTTAATGAATACTAAAAGTATAAAAGTAAGTGGAATGTCTTGTACCGCATGCGCTAAAGCAATAGAGCGTGGCGTATTAAAATTAGATGGAGTTTCAGAAGCAAGCGTGAATTATGCTACAGAAAAACTACAAGTAGACTTCGATGAAAATAAGGTTGCAGTTGAGTCAATTAATAGGGCAATTGAAAAAGCAGGATACGAAGTTATTGAAGATAATTCTATTAAGGAACTTATAATTCCAGTAGCAGGGATGACTTGTTCGGCTTGCGCCAATGCAATTGAGAGGGGCTTGAAAAAACTCGATGGTATTAATTCTGCAAATGTAAACTTTGCAACTGAAAAAGTTTTTGTAAAGTATGATTCTGACAAGTTAAGAATTTCTGAAATTAAGCAGGCTATTGTTAAGGCAGGCTATAAACCTTTAGAGATCGTTAATACAATTCAGGTTGATGAGGATAGAATTAGAAAAGATAAGGAAATTAAGTTGCTATGGATGAAGTTTAAAATTTCAATGAGCTTCGCAATCCCCCTTCTATATATTGCTATGGGAGGCATGCTCGGTTTGCCATTACCTAGTTCCTTGAGTCCGATGGATTATCCCTTGGTGTATGGGTTGGTTCAACTATTATTATTGATACCAGTAATTATTGCTGGAAATCGCTTCTATACTGTTGGCTTCAGTGCAATAGTAAGAAGAAGCCCAAATATGGACTCACTAATTGCGATGGGAACATCTGCGGCTATTTCGTATAGCATTTATTCGATTTATAGAATTAGTATAGGAGACTTCATATACGTAAATGATTTATATTTTGAGACTGCAGGAATTATCATTACACTTATACTTCTTGGTAAATCGCTGGAAGCAGTTTCAAAGGGAAGAACTTCAGAAGCAATTAAAAAGCTTATGGGATTATCTCCGAAAACAGCCATAGTACTTCATGGAGAAACTGAAATTGAAATTCCAATTGAAGAAGTAGAAGTTGGAGACATTATAGTTGTAAAACCTGGAAGCAAGATACCGGTTGATGGAGAAGTTATTTCTGGTTACACCTCTGTAGACGAATCGATGTTGACGGGAGAAAGTATTCCAGTTGAAAAAGTGAAAGGTGACAAGGTAGTTGGAGCAAGCATTAATAAAAATGGATCCATTAGATTCAAAG
Organism: uncultured Oscillospiraceae bacterium; assembly: GCA_964427575.1. Classification (GTDB taxonomy): domain Bacteria; phylum Bacillota; class Clostridia; order Peptostreptococcales; family Anaerovoracaceae; genus JBAWWY01. The sequence goes on from CAYRVM010000106.1 coordinate 2,126, forward strand.
CAACTAGAGTTGGGGCCGATACTGTACTTTCACAGATCATTAAACTGGTTGAAGATGCTCAAGGTTCAAAGGCTCCAATAGCGCATCTGGCTGATGTTGTTTCAGGCTATTTTGTGCCAATTGTTTTTGGCATTGCCACTTTAGCAGCAATTGCCTGGTTCGCAAGTGGTCAATCTGCTGTTTTCTCTCTCACTATATTTATTGCGGTATTAGTAATCGCATGCCCATGCGCACTCGGTCTTGCTACACCAACAGCTATTATGGTTGGAACAGGAAAAGGAGCTGAATATGGAGTCTTGATAAAAGGTGGAGAAGCGCTTGAAGCTACATATAAAATCAATACAATTATTTTCGACAAAACTGGAACAATCACCGAAGGAAGACCCGATGTGACAGATATAATTTCAGTTGATGGATACGATATCAATGAACTTCTTATTTTAGCAGCATCAGGAGAAAAGGGCTCCGAACACCCTTTGGGAGAAGCGATTGTAAGAGAGGCAGAAAAATTGAATCTCGAACTTGTCGTAGGAGAAGATTTCAAAGCATTACCAGGGCTTGGAATTCAAATTAATTTAAGCGGCAAGGCTGTATTGCTTGGTAATAAAAAACTTATGGTAGAAAATAATATTGATATTTCACAGCTTACTGAAAGCGTAGATAGACTAGCTACACAGGGCAAAACTCCGATGTACATAGCAATTGAATTAAAGGCGGCTGGAGTTATTGCTGTGGCAGATACGGTAAAACCCTCAAGCCAGGCAGCTATCAAGAAGCTTAGAGAAATGGGTATCGAAATTGCAATGATTACTGGAGATAATAAAAAAACTGCAGAAGCCATCGCCAAATTAGTCGGTATTGATATAGTTTTGGCAGAAGTGTTGCCACAAGATAAAGCAAATGAAGTTAAGAAGCTTCAAGCATTGGGTAAGAAAGTTGCAATGGTAGGCGATGGGATTAATGACGCTCCAGCCCTTGCACAGTCAGATATCGGAATTGCAATTGGTTCTGGAACAGACGTTGCAATGGAATCAGCAGACATTGTATTAATGAAAAGTGATCTTATGGACGTTGCAACTGCAATCCAACTGAGCAAAAGTACAATCAGGAATATCAAACAGAATCTATTTTGGGCTTTCGCGTATAACGTAGCGGGCATTCCAATTGCGGCAGGTTTGCTATTCGCATTTGGTGGGCCAACCCTTAACCCTATATTTGCAGCGGCCGCAATGTCGCTAAGTTCAGTTTCCGTACTTTCAAATGCCTTGCGCCTAAAGAGGTTCAAGCCATATAAATCATAAAACATCGTGTTAAGGCTCTGAGCATTTGACGAAAACGCAGAGCCACGCCGCTCCGCACAATGATAAATCCCTACATTTCATCGAGATGTGCTACACGGGCATTATTGTGGCAATGGTTTTCTTACAAACACTCAGAGCCTTACCAAGAAATGCAAATAAATAAAGGAGAAAAAAATGAAAAAGATAATTAATATTGAAGGAATGTCATGCGGACATTGTGTAAAGAGAGTAGAAAATGCTCTCAAGGAAATCGACGGTATAAAAGAAGTAGAAGTAGTCCTTGAGGAAAACAAGGCAATCATTGAATTCGAAGGCCAGATAGAAGATAAGACGCTTATAGATGCTATCGATGACGCTGGGTATACCGTGCTTTCGATTAATAATTAATTCTTATGCAATTTATTTGAAAATGTGGATCTTGAAAATTACTAATCCTAAATAAATGAGTTCAAAACAGAACTCATTTATTTTTATTTATTGCGATCTAGTAATTTGGCTCGAGAAATATTATCTATTAAGTATTGAATTCCACAAATTCTACATATTTAGTCATTATTATATAAACATAGATAATATATCTAAATATTATAATATATATATGAAATATAAAATGATGAATTAAGTATTAAGTCTTTGGAGGAACATAATGACAAAAGGTAATAAGTGGAAGAAGTTAAATATTGAAGGGATGAGTTGCACTAGCTGCCAATCTTGGGTGGAATCTGCATTGAAAAGCGTTGATGGTGTAGACAAGGTTAGAGCATCGTATTCCCAAGGCATAGTTGAATATACGGAATCAAATGGAAAAGTTGATCCGAATTTAATTGAGAAGGCTATTTGGGATCAAGGCTATTTGGTTGTTGCAGATAAAGATAAAATAAAAGAAAAAAGTTTTACAGGGATTCAGTTTTTAGGAATAGCGATTGTGATCTTTGGTATATATGGAACTGTAAAAAATACTATTGGATTCAACTTTATTCCTGGGGTTACATCATCTATGGGCTACTTTGCCTTATTCATAGTTGGATTAGTAACATCTCTTCATTGTGTTGCAATGTGTGGTGGGATTAACTTGTCTCAATGCATAAAAAGCACTGATAATAATTCTTCAAAGAGCACTTTGAAACCTAGCTTTTTATACAATAGCGGAAGAGTTATTTCATATACATTAATTGGAGGACTAGTTGGTGGTCTGGGTGCCGCTTTGAGTTTCACTGAAGCGACTAAGGGTTTGGTCGTGATATTGTCAGGTATGTTTATGATACTAATGGGATTAAACCTTTTCGGCGCATTTCCATGGGTAAGTAGACTAATTCCTCGATTCCCAACAATTCTGAAGAACAGAAAAGATGTTGCCAGCTCCGGCAGAGGGCCGCTTGTAGTTGGTATGCTTAACGGGTTGATGCCTTGCGGCCCTCTTCAAGCTATGCAGCTTTATGCACTAGGCACGGGAAGCTTCATAGCTGGCGCATCATCCATGCTTGCGTTCAGCCTTGGCACAGTCCCACTGATGTTAGGACTTGGATTTTTCAGTTCTATGATGAGCTCAAGATTCAACAAAAGGATGATGCAGGCCGGAGCTGTCCTAGTTGTATTCCTTGGGTTAGCAATGTTAAGCAGAGGTTTTGCTCTATCTGGAATAAACTTTCCAGGAAGCATCCAATCTGCTCAAGCTGTAAACACCACTAATGAATCAGCAAGCATAATAAACGAAACATCAAGTGCCGCAAAAGTTGAGAACGGCGTTCAGTTAATTGACAGTGAGATTTCAAGTAGGGGCTATCCAGTAATTACAGTTCAAAACGGCATTCCAGTAAAATGGAATTTAAGAGCAGACGAGGGTTCCCTAACTGGATGCAATAGTAGTATAATAATACCAGAATTCAATATCCAAAAGGATCTTTCGCCAGGCGATAATATTATCGAATTCACTCCGACCAAAACTGGAACGATACCATATTCATGTTGGATGGGAATGATACAAAGCAAAATAATCGTAGAATAAGATGGTTTAATTTAGAAGATCACAAACAGAAAAGGAGAACTTGATGAATAAAAGCAAAAAAGTCTTAATAATTGATGATGAAGATAAGATCGTTGAGGCAATAAAAGCATATTTAGAAAATTCTTCTTTTAAGGTAATGACGGCTTCTAATGGAGCCTTGGGAATAGAAATATTCAACAAATTCGTGCCTGATATTATTATTCTTGATTTAATGATGCCAGGAATGTCGGGTGAAGAAGTATGCAAAGCTATTAGATTAAAATCAAGAGTTCCAATCATAATGCTAACAGCCAAAATCGAAGAAAATGACATTTTTAACGGCTTAGGAATTGGAGCAGATGACTACATAACCAAACCATTTAGCTTGAAACTATTGCTAG
>CAYRVM010000107.1:0-5787 GCA_964427575.1 uncultured Oscillospiraceae bacterium
TGTAAAAGCATCAATAGGTGGAATTATGGATATTATTGCTAAAACTGCTGCTATTATAGCGATGTATTTGTTCATTTTCACAGGCCATATACTTAGAATCACAGCAATAATAATTGAGAATATCCCGAATAAAACTACATAGTATCTTGATTCTGTAAAGCCATATGCATTTATTCTAATGAATACCGAAACTAGCTGCATAATAACTATTGGAATAAGTATCTTGGGGAAAACCATATGATAAAATTTTGTAAACTTATTATCTAAACTGCTGGCTAAAACGAAAATTACCAAGCCTACAGCTGAGTAGACTAAAACCATTATGGCAACTTGTCCATTTGGCCAATTCAATGTTACTAGTATTTTTAGGAAGTATGCAACTAGCACCAACGTATATGCGCTAACAAGTGGTATTGCAATGTAAGAAACTAAGATCTCAAGGAATTTCGGATAGGTTGAAGTCTTCTCCAATTTAACATTTCCTTCTCCGCCTTCTTCGTTTTTCATATTGAAGTTTGGAAGCAAGGAAAGGTAATAGATAGTAGCAAACAATACCCATACGATTGTAAACATATATGCATAAGTTTTATCATCTACTCTAAATAGAAGAATATCAATTGCTGCAATTATTGCTGCAAGTCCAGCTGATAAAACTCCTGAAAATAGCACAGATGTAAATGCAGATTTGAAATGAATTAAAGCAACAAGGTTGAAATTAGCTGCCTCTTCATTTTTTCTTTCTAGTGAAGGTACGAATAGCGCAGCACATACTAATGCAAAAACTGCAATTGCACTTCTAATCCCAATCTCTGCTGTAATTTCTGGAGCAGGCCAAATTATAAAAAAGTAACCAACCGCAAGAAGTAATGCCGCTCCATGAATCGCAAGTCGATATTTCTTTATTTGCTCAAATCTCTCAACGGTGAATTGCGCAGTAATCCCAAGTACTGAAGAAACTATAAGCGTGGCAATAAGTTTCTGCGTAATCAATCCAGGAGTATCATCTTTATATATTTCGGAGCATATTAAAATAGCTGCACCAAAAAGACTCAACACGGTAAGTGGGAATCTTAGCATCGCATCGGACATCCCAACGATCATAATCTTAAATAATTTTTTTATTCTGTTCATAATAAATCCTCCAGCCATCTCTGACTAATTGTTAATAAAATAATATTTGCTCTTTTAATATTATTCCGCAAGTTTTTTATATTACCCTATTATTATAACACAGTCACGAACTTTCAAACCAGATTATGTGTTCCAATTTTGTGTCATTTCGATTGCAAACATTAGCTCGTTTGGATTATGTAGGCAAGATTTAGCAAATCAAAGAGAACTCTGGTAGTCTACGAGAAAACCGTTGCAATACATCAGCTCGCTCAATTTGTAAAACAAATTGTTAGCGAACTTGTGCAAGGAAATCACAAATCTTTGATTTGTAGATTTCTACTGCACATCTTAGTCGTAGCACATAGTGCGTAGACGGATTGCTTCATACTTTCGCTCAGATGATGTAGGCAACATTTAACAAATCAAAGAGGGCTCTGGTAGTCTACGAGAAAACCGTTGCGACATAATCGACAGTCAAAGCACGAAGTGCGTGACGGGTCGCTTCGAGTTTTCGAATAGACTACCAGAGCCCTTACTTAATAGGTAAATTTGCGGCTACATCATTCCCATTCCGCCGCCCATGCCGCCTGGCATTCCGCCACCAGCTGGTTCGTCTTTTTTAATTTCTACAACGCCTGCTTCAGTAGTCAGTAACATTGCTGATGCTGATGCTGCATTTTGAAGTGCTGATCTTGTAACTTTCGTAGGATCAACGATTCCAGCTTCAAGCATATCTACGTAAGTTTCATTTGCAGCGTTGAATCCAATACCTGGCTTGCTATTTTTAACTTTCGCTACTACAACCGCACCTTCGTGGCCCGCATTGATAGCTATTTGTCTGATTGGTTCTTCCAATGCTCTCATTATGATAGCTGCACCAGTTTTTAGGTCTCCACTCAAAGTTTTTACATATTTGCTGACTGCAGGGATAACATTTACAAATGCAACTCCGCCTCCAGGAACTATGCCTTCTTCAACTGCAGCTCTAGTTGCATTAAGAGCATCTTCTATTCTCAATTTTCTTTCCTTAAGTTCAGTTTCTGTAGCTGCTCCAACTTGAATTACAGCAACACCACCGGAAAGTTTTGCAAGTCTTTCTTGTAATTTTTCTCTATCAAAATCTGAAGTAGTTTCATCGATTTGAGTTTTAATCTGGTGAATTCTTGACTCGATATCTTTAATTTGTCCAGCGCCATTAACAATTACTGTATTTTCCTTGTTAACTTTTACTGTGCTTGCAGTTCCAAGCATATCGATAGTTGCTTCCTTAAGGTCAAGACCTAATTCTTCAGAAATTACTTGGCCACCAGTTAAAATAGCAATATCTTGAAGCATTGCTTTTCTTCTGTCTCCAAAACCTGGAGCCTTAACAGCTACGCAGTCAAACGTTCCTCTTAATTTATTCACAACGATTGTTGCAAGTGCTTCGCCTTCAACGTCTTCAGCGATTATTATTAATTTTCTTCCTTGTTGAACGATTTGTTCAAGCACTGGAAGGATTTCTTGAATGCTTGATATTTTCTTATCTGTTATTAAGATATATGGATTTTGAACTACAGCTTCCATTTTTTCCGCATCAGTTACCATATAAGCTGATAAATATCCTCTATCAAATTGCATTCCTTCAACAACTTCAAGTGTTGTTCCCATTGACTTAGATTCTTCAACGGTTATAACTCCATCTTTGCCTACTTTTTCCATTGCTTCAGCGATAAGATTTCCTATTTCTTCATCTCCAGCTGAGATAGAAGCTACTTGAGCAATGTTTTCTTTGCCTTCAACAACCTTAGAAATGCTTTTGATTTCTTCAACCGCAACTTCAACTGCTCCTTGAATTCCCTTTTTAAGAATCATAGGGTTCGCTCCAGCTGCTACGTTTCTATGGCCTTCTTTAATAATAATTTGTGCAAGTAATGTTGCTGTTGTTGTGCCATCTCCTGCAACGTCATTTGTTTTTGTAGCTACTTCTTTAACAAGTTGTGCACCCATATTTTCAAATGGATCGTCTAACTCAATTTCTCTAGCTATTGTTACCCCATCGTTTGTGATAAGTGGTGAACCAAATTTCTTTTCTAATAATACATTTCTTCCCTTAGGTCCTAATGTTATTTTTACTGTATCTGCAAGCTTATTGACACCAGCTTCAAGCTTTCTTCTTGCTTCTTCTCCGAATATAATATCTTTTGCCATTTTATTACCTCCTTAATTCTTTATTATTTAACTACTGCCAAAATATCTTTTTGAGACACGATTGTGTATTCTTCTCCATCATATTTAATTTCTGTTCCAGAATACTTAGAGAATATTACAGTATCTCCAACTTTAACTTCCATTTTAATTTCTTTTCCATCAACTAGTCCTCCAGGACCAACTGCCATAATTTTAGCAAGTTGTGGCTGTTCTTTAGCCTGGTTAGGAAGAACGATACCGCTTTTGGTTTTTTCCTCTGCTTCAAGCCTTTTAATTACTACCTTATCACCTAATGGTTTGATATTCATTTTATAATCTCCTCTCTTTTTCTTATGTAAATTATTTTGCTTACATTCGTTAGCACTCATATCCAAAGAGTGCTAAATACAATTTAATATATCTGCCCATAATTGTCAATATATTTTACCCCAAATTCTTGCTTTTATCTTGATTTTTTTAATGCCTTGCAAATTGACGATAAACTAATGTAAATACAAACAAAAGCTCGCGAGTTCCTAATGTTTTTCTCGCGAGCTTTTGCGCTTCAGTTATTTGGTCGTATTTATTCTATTTCTGGGCAACTCATGAAATTTTTAAGCATTTCATTGAGTTGAGTACCGCTCAAGCTAGATAGTTGGACTTCATCTAAAGCAATAACCATAGCAATCATATCCCTTACTCCCGCAGACAAAATCAATGCACTTCCAACCAACATTTCATTGTTTTTTAATAATTGAAAGGTTTCAACAACGATCATTGTTTCTGGGATTAAAAGGCTTACCGCAAGTTGATAATAGTCATTGGACAGTTTTATCTGATCCCCTTTAATGATGCAGCCTTTCTTTTCTAAAGAAGTTAATAATTCTTGTATATCCTTCTTTTCAGGTACTTCATATGTGTAGTTTGCAATAATCATTTTGGCTAGGCTGTTTTTCTTATCTAATACCAACTGATCATTTATTGTGTCTATTGTTATAAGGTTGCTTACTGAAACATCGCCAATGTAATCAGCCAATGCTTTTCTTCTAACAATATCCATAATTCCAAGGAGAATCACAAGTTCTTTAGGAGAAAGAGTTAATTTGACATCTGAACTTTTAATCAAGCTTTGGCCAAAAAATTCTGTGAACTCCTGAGTTAAATCTTCAAAGTTTCCCAGGTTGCTAAAATCAAGCTCCCCATTTCTGTTTTCAACCAAAACTAATTGATCTTTATATTTGTAGGAGTATTTTTCTACTACAAAATACGAATCTTTTATCATAAGTTTTGTGCATCTATCAGCATATGCAAATGGAGTAAAGAATTCTTCAGCTTTTTTTGTCATTTTCCCATCGGATAATATTCCTTTTGCAGTCAATTGAGCTTCTTCTGTCCCGCTCAACGCTTCATTGATGTTTGCAAATAAGCTTATCTCCGATTTATTATTAAACTCTCTTGCCAAAAAAGAAATTTCTTGTTTTGTTAATTTCATTATTATTTACCTCCTTTAGGAATTAAGTATTCTTTGAGTGGATCTAAAACTACAGGTTTCATTCCAAATTCATCGTTTAAGCCAAGGCCTGTCTTCACCAAAGTTTGCCCAGCCTGCCTTGATATCTTTGAGTTTAAAATGGAGTTAGCTGCATTTGTGGTCATAACCCTGGCTGTCCATTTTTCTCCAGATTTTATGAACACTCTTGAAGTCTGGTTGTTAATGGTTTTTATGACAGTATCTCCACCGAATCCTCTGCTAAGTGGCCCAGAGCCTATTACTTTGTCTCCAACTGCTCCCATAACGACCTTGTAAGTACCATCAATTAGTCCTTCTTTCGTAGCATTGTCAGCACCGCTAACTAGGTTTCCAGCGACTTCACTGCCTATTGTCATTCCGGCTTTCTTCCAGAAGCTATTGGTATAATCGCTTCCGGCATCGGCTGCACCTTTGATTGCTCCCGAAGCTACGCTACTAACACTTATTCCATCCTCAGCTGCACTTCCGGCAATTGACTTACCTACTTTGTATCCCGCTCTTATTGCTCTTCCTGCTGGTCCTGTGCAGTTTGCTAAGCCGTCGATGGCATTGTCCGCAATTACTTGCGTAACGCTAGCATAACCTTCGAGTTTTTCAAGTGTATTTCCATACTTAATTAATCTGTCTGCTGCTGCTTGATCCAAGCCTTGAATTTCTTCAATTATCTTAGTAAGTTTTTCAGGATCTGAAGCTCCATATTTAGTTGATAGTTTGTTCATATACTGGTCTTTTTCAAGCTTATCTTGAATATCCTTCATATTCTTCTTAAGCTCTCTATCAAATGGAGTGTCACCTTTTTCAAGCTTGTCGCGCTGTCCATCAACAAATTCTTTGGTGGATTTAAACGTAGGCGCTACATCCCTATTATATTTATCTAGATCCAAGGTTTTTCCGGTTTCTTGATTTACCCATTGTCCCTGAGCATCTTTAACATAATCAGCTGTTCGACCGGTTTGGTCTACTTGAAGTGTCAT
>CAYRVM010000108.1:0-5704 GCA_964427575.1 uncultured Oscillospiraceae bacterium
AAGAATTTCCATCTGATGCGGATATGGTAATTTCAGTGCCAGATTCAGGGACAGTTGCGGCCATAGGGTATGCATAAAAGTCAAGTATTCCCTTCGGCGAAGGCTTGATTAAGAATAGATATATTGGCAGGACTTTTATTCAACCTGATCAAAGACTCAGAGAATTGAGCGTTAAGATGAAACTCAACGTACTCAAGGATAATGTTAGAGGTAAAAAAATTGTAATGATAGATGATTCGATAGTAAGAGGAACAACTAGTGGGAAAATTGTTAAGATGCTTAAAGAAGCTGGAGCCGCAGAAGTGCATGTAAGAATTAGTTCTCCTCCAGTAGTTCATTCTTGTCATTTTGGAATAGATACTCCAAGCAAGAAAAATCTTGTGGCGGCAAACCACAGTTTAAAAGATATTAAGAAGATGCTGGGGGCCGACAGCCTTGGGTATTTGAGCGTTGAAGGCTTGTGGTCGGCCATTGGAATCTCAGGGAGTCACATTTGCTCGGCTTGTTTTAATGGAGAATATCCAATGGATGTACCTAAGACAGGAGACAAGTTTGTCTTTGAAAAGGAGTAGTTATGGAAAGCAAATTGACTTATAAAGATGCTGGAGTAGATACGAAAGAAGGAGAAAGAGCTGTTAACTTGATGAAGGAAGAGGTTAAGAAGACCTTCAACAAGAATGTCCTAACAGGTCTTGGCAGCTTTGGAAGCTTGTATCAGCTCGAGCTTGAAGATATGAAAACACCAGTACTGGTTTCAGGTACTGACGGAGTTGGAACGAAACTTAAATTAGCTTTTGATATGGATAAGCACGATACGATTGGGCAGGATTGCGTTGCCATGTGCGTGAACGATATCTTGTGCCAGGGGGCGAGGCCGCTATTTTTCCTAGATTATATAGCAACGGCTAAGGTTCAGGCTGAAAAAATTGCGGCTATTGTGAAGGGCATTGCGGAGGCCTGCATTCTTGCCGAATGCGCTCTTGTCGGTGGGGAAACCGCAGAGATGCCGGGCTTTTATCAAACAAACGAATATGATATCGCTGGATTTGCCGTTGGGATTGTCGATAAAAGCAAAATAATAAACGGAGAGATGATCAAGAGCGGCGATTTTGTAATTGGCCTCCCTTCTAGTGGCCTTCACAGTAACGGCTTTTCTCTAGCAAGGAAAGTACTATTTGAAAAGATGGGATACAACATAAAAGATAAAATCAAAGGATTCGATATGACCTTAGGAGAAAAGCTCCTCGCCCCCACCCACATCTACACCAAAGAATGCAAATCGGTGTTTGAAGGAAATAATGTGTTAGGAATTGCACATATAACTGGAGGCGGATTTTTTGAGAATATCCCAAGAATAATACCAGAAGGCCTAGGAGTAGAAATCAACAAAAATAAATTTTCGGTTCCAAGCATCTTTGATCTTATCAAAAAATCCGGCAACATTGACGAACATGAAATGTTTGCGACCTTCAACATGGGAATTGGAATGGTAATGGTAGTTAAAGAAGAAGATTCTGAACAGATAATGAAAAAACTTTTAAAAGTAAACAATCAAGTTTCAATTATAGGCGAAATAGTTCGAGGCAATGGAGTCCAATTATGTCAAAAGTAAAAATCTCCGTTCTCATATCTGGAGGGGGGACAAACCTCCAAGCAATTATTGACGCTATTGATAGCGGATATATTAAGTACGGAGAAATAGTACAGGTAATTTCTAGCAAAGATGAAGCCTTCGGCTTGACTAGAGCAAAAGTTAAAGGAATTAAAGCAATTTCTATTAATAAAAATAAATATGGGACAATTGAAAAAGCTCACTTCGCATTAAGCTCTGAATTGCTTGCATCTGCAACAGAACTCATTGTATTGGCTGGCTACTTAAGTATTTTGCCAAAAGAGATAATTGAAAAGTTCAAAGAGCGAATTATAAATGTGCATCCTTCACTAATTCCAAAGTATTGCGGTGAGGGGTTTTATGGTGACAAGGTTCATTTAGCTGTACTTGAAAACAAAGAAGAATTTTCTGGGGCAACAGTTCATTATGTAGATGAAGGTGTTGACACTGGCCCAATAATAAGTTCTAAAAAAGTTCCTGTCTTTGCGGATGACTCATTGGCTAGTTTAGCAAATAGAATTCACGAAGTAGAACATGAGATATTAGTGGAAGCAGTTAAGAATCTGTGCGAAAAAATATATTTGGAAAAGAGGTAAATCATGAGGGCATTGATTAGCGTTTCAGACAAGACTGGGGTAGTAGAATTTGCAAAGGAACTTGCAGAGCTAGGTGTAGAAATAATTTCTACTGGCGGAACTTCAAAAACTCTATTAGAAAATGGAATAAAGATAACTCAGGTTTCAGATGTAACAGGCTTCCCTGAATGTTTAGATGGTAGAGTTAAAACACTTCACCCATCAATATTTGGAGGGATTCTGGCTATGAGATCAAAAAAAGATCATATGGACCAGCTTAGAGAATTGAATATAAATAAAATCGACATGGTTGTGGTAAACCTCTATCCATTTAAAAACACTATATTGAAAGACGACGTTACATTAATAGAAGCTATTGAAAATATTGACATAGGTGGTCCTTCAATGCTTAGAGCAGCGGCAAAGAATCACCAAGATGTTGCCGTAATATGCAACCCAAGTGATTATAAAAGTATAATTGAAGAATTAAATAAAAATAAAAGCATTTCCCCCGAGACAAAGTTTAAATTAGCAATTAAAGTCTTCGAACATACAGCGGCATACGATGCCTTAATTGCTGAATATTTGAGGAATGAAATAAAAGCAAGCCTTCCAGACAATCTCACCTTAACTTATGAAAAAGTTCAGGATTTAAGATATGGAGAAAACCCACACCAAACGGCATCATACTATAAGGAGATAATAATTACTAAGGGAGCTTTGACCAACGCAGTTCAGCTCCATGGAAAAGAGCTTTCCTTCAATAATATAAATGATACGAATGGAGCTTTACAGACACTGAAAGAATTTGATGAGCCAACAGTTGTTGCGGTAAAGCATGCAAACCCATGTGGTGTTGCCTCAGGATATGATATATATGATGCTTATCTTAAAGCATATGAAGCAGACCCTATATCAATATTTGGAGGAATTGTGGCAGCTAATAGAGAAATTGATGCAAAGACAGCAGAAGAGATAAACAAAATCTTTATTGAAATAGTTATTGCACCTAGTTTTTCAGATGAAGCCCTCAAAATATTAATCGGTAAAAAAAATATAAGACTTTTAAAACTTGATGACATTATGAATATGGAAGATAAGAGCCAGATTGATATCAAAAAAGTAAGCGGTGGAATCCTTGTCCAAAGCATGGATGATATTCTAGTTGATAAAGAGGACCTAAAAGTTGTTACAAGTAGAATTCCAACTGAAAGAGAAATGCAGGATTTAATCTTCGCCTTCAAAGTTGTGAAGCATACAAAATCAAACGGTATTGTAGTGGCAAAGGATAAGAAGACTTTGGGAGTGGGACCAGGCCAAGTTAATAGGATTTGGGCCGTGGAAAATTCAATCAGAAATGCCACTGGCGATACAAAAGGCGCTGTGCTTGCGTCAGATGCTTTTTTCCCATTCGACGATTGCGTGACAGAAGCCTTTGCAGGCGGAATCAGCGCCATCATCCAACCAGGTGGATCACTAAATGATGAAGCTTCTATAAACAAAGCAAACGAGTTGGGTATCGCAATGATATTCACAGGAATAAGGCACTTTAAACATTAAGAAATTTAAATACTAACTTATAACTCAAAGCTCATAAAACATATATAAAAGATGAATAAAATGCTTGAGAAAGAATTGCGAGGGCTAGGTAATGAAGATTCTAGTAGTCGGAGGCGGCGGAAGAGAAAATGCTATCTGTTGGAAGCTGTCCGAAAGTAAAAACGTTAAAAAGATATACTGTGCCCCAGGCAATCCCGGCATAGCAGAATATGCTGACTGTGTAGATATTAAAATTGATGATATATCTGGTTTGTGTAACTTTGCAAAGAAAGAAAACATTGATTTGGTGGTAATTGGCCCAGAAATCCCTCTTACGATGGGGCTTGTAGATGAGCTTGAAGAGCTAGGAATTAAGGCATTTGGGCCGAATAAAAAATGCGCTAGATTGGAAGAAAGTAAATCATTTACTAAACAATTTCTAGAAAAACATAAAATACCAACAGCAAAATATATTGAAATAACAAACCCTGAAGAGGCTATAAAAGCTATTGGTATTTACGGTTGGCCTATGGTCATCAAGGCAGATGGCCTTGCGCAAGGTAAAGGTGTATTAATCGCCGAAAACGAAAAAGAAGCAAGAGCTGCAATCGAGACAATAATGGTGCAGAAGGAATTCGGAGTTTCTGGAAACAAGATAGTTATTGAAGAATTCCTACGCGGTATTGAGGCATCAGTACTTTGCTTTGTAGATGAATACGACATTGTGCCTATGGAATCAGCACAGGATTACAAGAAGATATACGATGGCGATCTAGGCCCGAACACAGGGGGCATGGGAACTTACTCGCCTAGCCTAGTACTTGATAACGATTTAATGGAAAGAGTAAGAAATGAAATACTTAACCCGACTTTAGACGGTTTTAAGGAGGATAAGCTAGACTATAAAGGTGTCTTGTTCGTTGGAATAATGATTACTGATAGTGGCCCAAGGGTTATAGAGTTTAACGCCAGATTTGGAGATCCAGAAACCCAGTCGATATTAATGAGACTTGAAACTGATCTTGCCGAAATATTTCTTTCTGTCATAAAAAACAAGTTATCAGATCAAGAAATACTATGGAATAACAAAACTTCTATATGCGTCGTATTAGCATCTAAAGGATATCCGGGAGCATATGAGAAAGGCCAGAAAATAACTGGGCTTATGGAACTTTTACCTGAAGTACATGCATTTCATGCAGGAACAGCAATAAACAATAGAGAACTTGTAACAAACTCAGGAAGAGTGCTTGGGATTACTTGCATAGCCAATAATATTGAAGCTGCTAGAACTTTAGTTTATAGCGAAATTAAAAAAATTAATTATAATGGCATTACGTATAGAAATGACATAGGTATTATTGTAAAATAGCATAGGTAGAAATAAGCTATTTAGGAGAATACCTATGAATAATAAAGTTTTAGATATATCACCAGTCACTTTCGAAAATGACCAGATGCAGATTCTGGATCAAACTTTATTGCCAAATGAAATGAAATACCTGACCATCGACACTAAGGAGGCCGCTTTCGAGGCAATCCACAAACTACGCGTACGAGGCGCACCAGCTATCGGCATAGCGGCGGCCTTCGGCATATACATCAGCATAAGAAATTTTGATACTAATGAGTTTGACTGCTTTTTTGAGGAATTTCAAAAGGTAAAAAAATACCTTGCTTCCTCAAGACCAACGGCGGTCAATCTTTTTTGGGCTTTGGAGCGAATGGAAGCTTGTGTATTAAGGGGAAAATCCTCACCAATAGAGGAAATAAAGAAAGCAATGCTTGAAGAGGCGCATTTGATTAAAATAGAAGATGAAATCGTTTGTAAAAGCATTGGTGAAAACGCGTTAACGCTTCTAAAGCCTGACATGGGAATCCTTACACATTGCAACGCTGGGACGATCGCCACGAGCAAATACGGAACAGCATTATCGGCAATTTATCTAGGATTTGAGCGAGGATATAATTTCAAGGT
>CAYRVM010000109.1:0-1449 GCA_964427575.1 uncultured Oscillospiraceae bacterium
GATTTCTCGCCAATACTTGCTTTATTGGCACTTAATTTTCTTAGCGCAATTATTGTTAGAGGATTATTATTTTTAGTTTAGGAGATTTAGTATGATTACACCACTAGATATTCAAAACAAGCAATTCCCAAAAGGAGTTAGAGGTTATAAGGAAGAGGATGTTGATGGCTTCCTTGATTTATTGACATTAGATTATGATAAGGTTCTTAAAGAAAATCACGAGTTAAAAGAAGCGGTTAAGAATTTAAATATGGAAATGAATAAATATAAAAGTTCACAAGAAACAATTTATGAAACTTTAGAAACTGCTAAAAAACTTATGAATGATATTTCTGAGAGCGCTGAGAAACGGGCATCAATGGTTTTGAAGAATGCAGAGCTTGATGGACAAATTATCATAAGAGAGGCAAAAGAATCTGTTGAAAAACTTGGAGAAGAATATACATCAATCAAAAATAGATTAAACATTTTCAAAACAAGATATAAGTCACTACTTGAATCTGAATTGGAAAAGTTTGACGTTCTGAGTTCTGATATTTTCTCAGATAAAGATTTAGAGGATTTAAAGAGTCTAACTGGAGATAATACTAAAAAAAATACAATTATGATAGATAAAAGAGACTTAAATACTGCTAAATCAAAAGAAAAGATCATAAACGATACAATAGAAACTAAGTTTGGAGAAGGATTGCTTTAATAATCCAATATAAATTTTGTACATTTTTATAATAATACTTATCATTTTAATAGATCAATATATCAAGTATATTGTAGTTGGAAATCTTCCGGTTAACGATTCAATACCGATAATGGGAAGTTTTTTTCAGATTAGCCATATTCATAATTACGGTGCTGCATTTAGCATTCTTCAAGATAAACAAGTTTTTTTAATCGCAACAGTTTCTGTATTATGTATAGTATTGTTTGCTTTTTTAATTTTAAAGCGAAAAGTATACCACTGGTCTCTATTGGTCGCCATTTCTATGATTGTTGGTGGGGGGGTTGGGAACTTAATTGATCGGGTAAGACTGGGATATGTCGTAGATTTTCTAAGGTTTGGCTCATTTCCAGTTTTTAATTTTGCTGATATGTGCGTAGTATGCGGTTCAGGCCTTCTAATTATTTATATTGTTATTTTAGAGCCTAGAGGCATTAAGAATGGAGTTGCTAAGAATGGAAAAAGAACATCAGGAGATTATCATAACTAATTATGAGGCGGGTAAGAGATTAGATGTTTTAATACCATTACATATAGATGTATTATCCAGGAGCTATCTACAGAAGTTGATAGAAGATGGCAATGTAGAAGTTAATGGAATGGTTCAAAAGGTAAAAAAGTATTTAGTAAAAGAAAATGACGTTTTGAAAATTTATATTCCCTTATCCAAACCTTTGGAAATTGAAGGTAGCGATATAATTTATAAGAATTTTTATGATATCGGGGTTGCA
>CAYRVM010000109.1:1459-5686 GCA_964427575.1 uncultured Oscillospiraceae bacterium
GAAGATAAAGATCTAATAATTGTAAACAAGGCCAAAGGCATGGTAGTTCACCCTTCTGTTGGAAATTACACAGGAACTCTTGTTAATGCAATCTTATTCCATTGCACTGATTTGTCAGGTATTAATGGCATTGAAAGACCCGGGATTGTTCACAGAATTGATAAGGAAACATCAGGATTATTGATGATAGCTAAGAACGATAATGCCCATAAGTCTCTTGCTGCCCAACTTAAAGAGCACTCAATAAAAAGGGAATATAGGGCAATTGTTTATGGAAATATAAAAGTTGACAAAGGAACCTTATCTTATCCGATAGGAAGGGACCCAAACAATCGCTTACGAATGAAAGTAATCAAAGAGAACTCAAAGGAAGCCACAACGCATTACGAAGTTATTGATAGATTTGGCGATTATACATATTTAAAATTTAATCTAGAAACCGGACGAACTCACCAGATTAGAGTCCACATGTCGCATATAAATCATCCGATAATCGGGGACAAAGTATATGGACCAGCAAAGACAGTATTTGGCTTAAAATCACAGTTATTGCACGCTAAGCTACTCGGCTTCATCCACCCAACGACATTGGAATATATTGAATTTGATAGTAAACTTCCTGAAGAATTTCAAGAAATCTTGAACTCGCTATATAAAAAGAGAGGAATATGATATTGGATACAAGAGTAAAAGAAAAAAATAATGAAAAAATAGAATTTAAGCCGGGTACTATGGTATATCCTGTTCCAGCAGTTATGGTATCTTGTGGCAATACAGAAGAGGAACATAACATAATAACAATCGCATGGACAGGTATAATTAATTCTGAACCACCAATGACTTATATATCAGTAAGAAAAAGTAGATATTCTCATAGCATATTAGAAAAGAATAAAGAGTTTGTAATTAATTTATCAACGGATGAGCTTGCATTTGCTACCGACTATTGTGGGGTTAAGTCTGGTTCGAAAATTAATAAATTTAAAGAAATGAAACTTACTAAAATTCCAGCCACTAAACTTAATACTGTTATGATCGCGGAGGCACCGGTAAACGTTGAGTGCAAAATATTTGATGTTATAGTTCTACCTTCTCATGATATGTTTTTAGCTGAGATCGTAGCTGTCAATGTAAATAAGAGCCTAATGAATAATAAAGGTAAACTTGAGCTTGAAAAGCTGAATTTACTTGCATATAGCCATGGAGAATATGTTAAGACTGGAAAGTCATTAGGAAGATTTGGATTTTCAGTTATGAAAGCAAAGACTAAGAAGAGGCTTTCAAAAAATAAATGAGACCTGGCGTTTCCGTAAGGCCTCATATTGCTTTAATTTTGATAAAAAAAATAACGAATTAGTAAACACATTAGATTAGAGAGCTATATTAATAGTCCTTAATATATCTTAGACAATCCTCACAAATCTTCTTACCCTTGAAGTCTCGATTCTTGTTGGGATTGC
This sequence comes from uncultured Oscillospiraceae bacterium, assembly GCA_964427575.1. Taxonomy (GTDB): domain Bacteria; phylum Bacillota; class Clostridia; order Peptostreptococcales; family Anaerovoracaceae; genus JBAWWY01. Next base: position 2,920 of record CAYRVM010000109.1, read on the forward strand.
CGCAGAATTCACATGAATAAATAATGTTTTCTACTTGTTTGAGATGGCCAAAGTTCTGAAGCTTTTTTTTCATATAACACCTCGTCATCTTTAAAAAAATATTTATCAAAAAGAAAAGCAATTTTTATAATTTAATTATAAAATATGATTAAATAAAAAACAATAATTAATATGACATAAAAATACATTGATTACAAATTATTACAATAAATGTTTGAATTTCAAGGAAGGAGTAACACAATGTTCGAAAAATTTATTTTAAAAAGCAAAGAAATTGAATTAAAAGGTTACATTTGGCATAAAGCGGATCCTATTGCTGTAGTCATAATTATTCATGGCATTGGAGAATATGCAGCACGATATGATAAAATAGCAGAAATTTTCAACAATGAAAATATTGCGGTTTTGTCGATGGATTTAAGAGGACATGGGCTATCCGGTGGAATCCGAGGGCACGCTTCACCAAGAACAGCTGTTATGAATGATATAGATACATTAATCGAATTTACTGAAAATAAATATGGACCCAAACCAATATTTGTTTATGGACATAGTATGGGCGGTAACATTAGCCTTGATTATAGGAGAATAGGACCTAATAGAAATAAACCAGAAGGTTATATAATTACAGGCCCATGGTTGATTTTGGTTAAAAAAGTGCCATGGTTGTTAGAAAGATTTGTTGAGATTGCATCAAAGATTAAACCTGAAATGACAATGGACACAGGATTAGACGCTTCAAATCTTGCACATATAGATAAGGAAGTTAGCGATTATATAAAAGACCCATTAGTACATAAGAAAATTTCTATTATGACAGCCGTTGACTGTATGAATGCATCAAAATCAATTTTAGCGAATAAATGCAAGAATGGTAAAAGCATTTTGATAATGCATGGGACAAATGATAAAATTTGTAGCATTGAAGGAAGCAGAAAAGTCAAAGAAATTGAAGGAGATAATGCTACGCTCGTTGAATGGGAAGGCTTATATCATGAAATTCATAATGAAAAAGAGCGAGAAAGTGTTATAAAAACTGAAATTGACTGGATAAAGAAAATACTAAATAAATAACAAATAATTATAAATTACGTGATGTGTATGCATAATCGGGAGGATTAGAATGAATTACTTAATTAAGAAAACTAAAATTGCGGCATTTGTTTCTTTAATAATAATGCTAGTATCGTTACTTTCTGGATTTGGATATTACCAGGGTATTGGTCAAATAGTCTTCAACTCTGAAACATATTTAGCCCAGAATGCTTTTTATGAAGAAAAGATTTCCGTTAATGCAACTCAAGGAGTAGTTCATTCGTTTTCTACTGACGTTAAAGCATTTAATAATGAGATATACCCATATGTTTTCGTTGGTGATGTAGTTGGAAAAGCAGACTTGTCATATATGAAAAATTTATTAAAAGATGAAGGGCTAACGGTTATTGCCGGAATCAATGGAGACTTTTATGATACCGCAACTGGAGTACCCCTAGGAATGAGTATGCACGAAGGTAAAATAAAGAATTCAGGGCTTAATTATACTTTTGCTTTAGGCTTTAGAACCGATGGTACGGCCTTTGCTTCACATGTAATGATTGATTATACATTTACAGTAAATTCAAAGGATACATATACTATAAACCATATAAATAAACCTAAAGGAGCTGCAAACTCACTTCATTTTTATAATAGCAGTTATGCTAGCTCAACAAGAACTACTGGTTCTAACGTAGAAGTGGTTCTAACTTCAGTTGATTCGACGGAACCAGCAATAAATACTACCATAAATGCCCAAGTAAAAAGTATTGGTATTAATGTTAGCAATACAATATTAAATGATAATGAAATCGTATTATCGGCAGATGCTAATACTTCGTACGGTGCTATCTTGGCATCGCTATTGCCTGGAGATAGTATTGCTATTAATACAAATGATATGAATGGTGGATTCGTTGATGCGGTAGAAGTAATAGGAGTATATGAACTTATAGCGGAAAATGGGATAATAATTCCTCAAGCCAATGGGTCAAACCCTAGATCTTGCATTGGGATTAAGCCTGATGGGAGTATTATCTTATATGCGGTTGATGGTAGAAGGCCAGGACATTCAGTTGGAATGAGTTTGAAAGACGTTGGAGCTTATTTGCTTGAAAGAGGATGCACAACGGTAGTAAACATGGATGGCGGAGGATCAACAACTATGTTGGCAAGAATGCCAGGAGACTCCGAAGCAACTTTAATGAATCTTCCTTCAGATGGAAAAGAACGAAATGTTTCGAATGCACTATTTATTGTTTCTAAAACTGAAGCAAGTAGCAACTCATCTAATCTTCATTTATATCCAATGACAACATTTGCGATGCCAGGGGTTACAGTAAATTTTGTTGCAAAATCAACGGATTATAAATATTTACCTACAATTCCGCCATCTAATATTAATTATTCAATCGAAGGTGATATGGGGGAAATTAATAATAGCGGTGTTTTTACTGCGACAAGGGTAGGAGAAGGTAAAGTTATAGCGTCAGGTAATGGCATGCAAACTAGTTCGTTAGTATACGTAACTGATCAGATTTCAATAAACCCTAATGTAACAAGTATATTAACTGATGTTGGAAAAGTAATAGATATAAACGTAAAAGCTTATTCAACTTATGTTCCAGTTGCCGCTCAAGATAATCTATTTACCTGGAATTGCGACGAAAGGATTGGTACAATAGATCAAAATGGATTATTTACAACTTCAAACAATACAGGATTAAAAGGG
>CAYRVM010000110.1:0-1835 GCA_964427575.1 uncultured Oscillospiraceae bacterium
ACCCATAGTTGCCAAATATACTCCAGCTGTTATTCCCCAAAGTGCTGCTTGAGTTCCTACATATTCTTTCCCATGCTCCCTATGATGGCCAAATGATGTTCTGTCATATGCTACATCCCCGAAGCCATATTCGCCTTCAACACTAGTCGGAACTACACCAAAAAGACGTGATGGAAACTCCATAACGAATTTTTCTTCATCTCGAGTTGCTATAAAACCTGCTTGTCCTCCTCCATAGTTCATATGTATACCAAGAGGCTGTAAATCCCCACAAATTATATCCGCACCATAATTGCTAGGTCCCTCTAACACTCCAAGAGGAATAGGATCGACTCCGACTATACTTATTGCACCTTTCGCATGTGTAAAGTCAGAGATTTTTTGACCATTTTGCTCAATAAATCCTAAGTAAGATGGATTCTCGAAGTATACTGCTGCAGTTTTTTCTGAAAGTTTACTTTTTAAATCTTCTAGATCAATTTGCCCAGTTTTTTTATCATAATCAACCATTATTAATGTAATGTCAGGAGCACAATAATTCTTCATAATCAAGAATTTTTCTCTATCCATTGCCTTAATAACGAGGACTTCTTTTCTTCCAGTTATTCTGGATGCCATTCTTATAGAAGTAGCTGCCGCTTGCCCCCAGTCCATTGTTGGCACATTAACTACATCCATGTCTACTAGTTCGCCTACCATGCTTTGATACTCAAATAATGACTGGAATCTGCCATGGTCATTGTATGGTTCTCCACCATAGGCAGTTAGAAATTCACCACGCGAATTAATTTCGTCGCAAATTGCAGGCACATAATGCTGCCAACAGCCTGCTCCTAAAAAATTCAGGTTATCTTTGCAGGATTTATTCCTTTCAAGAATACCTTCAACATGCCTTTTGAGCTCATATTCTGATTTGCATGGTTTGGGTAGATTCATGTTCTCTTTTAGTTTCAATTCTTCTGGAATCTCTTGATGTAAGTCCTCCAAGCTGCTCAAGCCCAGCTCCTTTAACATTTCATCCTGTACTTCCGGAACGGAATTGGGTATATACGGATGATTTTTATATCCTTTTACTGTCATATTTTTACCCCCTATTATAGTTAATATTTTATTGAATTTTAAGCAATACCGCCGCCATCTACAACTATAGCTGCCCCAGTTACCCAACTTGATAGATCACTGCATAGAAAAAGTACAGTCTTTGCAATATCATTTGGCGTCCCCAGTCTTTCTAATGGCCTACCCTTTGCAGAGTCTTTCAAGAAGGAATCTATTTTTTCCCCTAGTTGTCTGCCTTCTTCTCTAAGCAATGCAGTATCCGTATCTCCTGGATTTACAGAATTGACCCTAATATTTTGTGGCCCATGATCAATTGCCATTGCGCGAGTTAGATTTACAATTCCGCCTTTTACAGCGCAATAAGCGGCCGCTTTATCCCCACCCTTTAATCCCCAGCCAGACCCGGTGTTAACGATACTACCTCCACCGCCTTTTGCCATGATTGGGATAGTATATTTGGAAAGCAGAAAAGTACCTTTTAGGCCTACATCGATTACAAAGTCCCATTCTTCCTCTGATAAATCGACTACGGTCTTTCTAACTGTAACTCCTGCATTATTAAACAAGATATCAATTCTGCCGAATTCTTTTTCAACAGATTCGATGGTATTCTTACATTCTTCGTTTTGTGTCACGTCGCATTTCTTAAATATAGCGAATTTGCCTTGATTGATAATTTCCTTAGCAGCAGCATCACCATTTTCCTGATTAACATCAAGCAATACAACCCTTGCACCGAATTCAGCTAGTAGCTTTCCGGTTCCCAATCCAATTCC
>CAYRVM010000110.1:1845-4250 GCA_964427575.1 uncultured Oscillospiraceae bacterium
AGACAATGTTGTTTCTATTTCTCGAGCCAAAGGCACTGCTACTTTTCCATCTAAAGACAATACATCAATCCCTTTTGTCATAATTTCCCCTCCTAAATATTTTTTTGCCGTAGGTATATTTTATCATAAATCTCTTAAGTTTAAGTATTATTTAAACTTAATATTCTGAAAATACTGTATACATTTATTTATCTATTGTATTTCGTGTTAAATACAGATATATTTATGAAAAGTATTTCTATTATCAATAAAGTTATTATTTAACTTGCATAAAGGAGTTATTCTTAATGAGTTTGCTAAAAAAACATCTTAATGGAATACATTTAGAATATGCGAAGAATACGATGGAGTGCCAGACTGAAATAATGCCTGTCCCTCCATTTGTATATATTTCCATGGTGCAACATATAGGGGCTCCTTGTGAACCCTTGCTCGCCCCTGGTGACCTAGTCAAAGTGGGCCAACCAGTTGGAGATTCTTCTGCATATGTCAGTGCTCCTGTCCATTCTAGCGTATCTGGTAAAGTTATATCTATTCAGCATAATATGTCATCCTTAGGGACAAGAGACGAGACCATGGTCATCGAGTCAGATGGCCTTCAATCTATTTGGGAGGGAATTAAAAAACCCCAGGTTGAGACTATGGAAGAATTTATCAAAGCTGTTCGCTCCTCTGGGGCGGTTGGCCTAGGCGGCGCAGCCTTTCCAGTGCATGTAAAGTTCAATCCAAAGAATATTGATGAGGTAAATACTCTGATAGTCAACGGTGCCGAATGTGAGCCATATATCACTTCTGACTACCGCGCAATGCTTGAGTCTACAAAACACATAATTAATGGTGCCAAAATTATCATGAAATATTTGAACATCTCAAATTGCCTAATTGGCGTTGAGGACAATAAGCCCAAAGCAATTTCAGCCTTAGAGCTTGAGTGTGCGGATGAAGATAATATTTCTGTTGTTACTTTGAAATCCAAATATCCTCAAGGGGCTGAAAGAGTACTTATATATGAAACAACTGGCAAGTCGCTACCACCTGGCAAGCTTCCGTGTGAAATCGGGGTACTTGTTTCGAACATTTCAACTGTAGCTTTTATTTCTAGGTATTTTAAGACTGGAATGCCAATTATAAGAAAGCGTATTACTGTAGACGGTAATTCAGTTACAACGCCTAAAAATCTTTATGCTCCGATCGGGGCCAGTATTAAGGATGTCATCGACTTCTGCGGAGGATATAAAAGTGTACCTAAGAAGATATTGATGGGTGGCCCTATGATGGGGCGTAGCATATATGACGATGGCAAGGCATTAATAAAAAATAATAATGCAATTCTTGCTTTGGATGAATCGCAAGTTAAACATCTGAAAGAGACTGCTTGCATTAAGTGTGGGAGATGTGTTGAAGCCTGTCCATTGAATCTAATGCCAACCTCAATCGCTAAAGAATATGAAGTTGAAAATATACAAGCATTAAAAAGGTTGAAGGTTACGATTTGTATGGAATGTGGTTGTTGCAGTTATGTTTGTCCTGCCAAGAAGCAGTTGGCGCTTATAAATAGATTAGCCAAAAAAATGGTTCTAGAGGAGGGAAAAGCGAAATGAAAAGATACGAAAAAGGTACTCTTGTAGTATCCTCCTCTCCTCATATTTCTGATTCTATTACCACTTCAAGAATAATGCGCGATGTATTGATCGCTTTAGTGCCAGCATTGTTGGCGGCTACTTATTATTTTGGGCCAAGGGTATTGATTTTGGTTACGGTTTGTATTTTATCATCCTTAGTATTTGAATACTTATTCAACATAGTTACTAAGAGAGAGCATACCATTGATGACTTGAGCGCAGTAGTTACTGGAACTCTTCTAGCTTTTAATCTGCCATCAAATTTTCCTTATTGGATGGCTATTCTAGGTTGCTTTATTGCAATTGTAATCGTTAAGCAACTATTTGGAGGCATCGGCCAAAACTTTGTCAACCCTGCTATTACGGCCAGGGTTATTTTGCTGATTTCGTTTGCAACTCCAATGACCTCCTGGCCAACAGTGAACAGGGTCTTGTCTGCAGCCGATGCGGTGACCGCGGCCACCCCGCTATTCTTGCTCAAAAAAGGCGACATCGGGAACCTTCCTACCAACTTTCAACTTCTCATGGGTGGTATCGGCGGCTCTCTTGGAGAGACTTGCGCTTTTGCCTTAATATTAGGTGGGCTATATCTTATATATCGGAAGGTTATTTCGATTACAATTCCTTTAAGTTTCCTAGGCACGATGATTGTCTTTTCTTTGATAGTCGGCGTGGATCCTGTTTTTCAGATTTTGGCCGGTGGTGCAATTCTAGGAGCCTTTTTTATGGCTACGGATTATTCTACCTCACCGATTACTAATACAGGTAAAATCTTCTTTGGTA
>CAYRVM010000110.1:4260-4518 GCA_964427575.1 uncultured Oscillospiraceae bacterium
TTATTAACGATGATGATAAGGCTATATGGTTCTTATCCTGAAGGAGTTTCCTTTGCCATTTTATTTATGAATATATTAACTCCACATATTGATAATTTGTCGAGAAGAAGACTTTATGGAGGTAATAAAAATGAGTAAATTTAAAGAATATTTTCAACCAACTATTTCGCTCTTGATAATTTGCTTATTTGTTACAGTAGCCTTAGCTGCTACATATATTGTCACTGCCCCAATTATTGCGAAAGTTACAAAGGAGAG
>CAYRVM010000110.1:4528-5656 GCA_964427575.1 uncultured Oscillospiraceae bacterium
GTGCAGATGCTGCCAGATTATTGGTGCTTCCAAATGCTAAGGGAGGTTTTTCTCCTTTTGAGGCAAGTTTTGATGACGGAATAATTGATGTTTACTTTGCTAAAGATGATACTGGAGCAGTTATTACAACTAGAGATAAGGGCTTCGGCGGAAATATCAAGGTTATGACTGGTTTTGACAATGCTGGAAAAATCACTGGAATTAAGTTACTTGAGCATAAAGAAACTCCAGGTTTAGGTACTAAGGTTATGGCTGATGAGTACCTGGGCCAATATATGGGTAAGTCTGATCTTGAAAATATTGATGCTATTACTGGTGTTACTATATCTTCTATGGCAATGTATAGGGCTGTGGATAAGGCAATGAAGCAGTTCAAAAAATTAGAGAAATTTTCAAGTATTGGAGGAACAAATTAATGGATAAATTAAGTATTCTAAAAAACGGAATTATTAAAGAGAATCCTGTCTTCGTTCTTCTGCTTGGAACTTGTCCTTCTCTTGCCGTTACAACAATGGCTGTAAATGGGTTGGGCATGGGGATTTCTACCTTGTTAGTTTTACTCTGCTCGAATATCGCGATTTCTGCTTTGAAAGACTTTATTCCTGACAAGGTTAGAATACCTGCCTTTGTAGTTTTGATTGCTGGTTTCGTTACTATCGTTGGGTTTTTAGTCAAAGCTTACACTCCTGAACTTGACCAAGCGCTAGGAATATTTTTACCTCTTATTGTTGTAAACTGTATTATCCTGGGAAGGGCCGAAATGTTTGCAAGTAAGAATTCAGTTGTTGCTTCAGCACTCGACGCAATTGGTATGGGTATTGGTTTTACTTTGGCCCTTTTCATAATTGGATCGATTAGAGAATTTATCGGCTCAGGCACCTGGATGGGAATTGTAATCACTGCAGATATAATAACTCCAATGACTATTTTTATGTTGGCACCCGGTGGATTCTTTGTTTATGGTGTTTTAATTGCCTTAATCAATTATCTATCAAAAGGCCGAGCTATTAAAAAGACGGAGATGGGCTGCGAAAATTGTCCATCCAATAATATTTGTCATAACAATCAAAAGGAGGGGGCTTAATATGAAAGATATAATGATCATATTAGTGAGTGTTATATTAGTCG
>CAYRVM010000111.1:0-2619 GCA_964427575.1 uncultured Oscillospiraceae bacterium
AAGTTCTTTAATACCCACTCAGTGTCAATCCAGTGCCCTCTGCGACAATATGGATCCGTGTATAGATGGTCATAAATGCAATTATGGAAGTAATATACCTTTACATCCTTAAAATGGTTAGATTTATTTGCAGCTTGAAAAAGCGAGCTGCAAAGCTTACTATATTGCATCATTGAACCATCTGAATCGAACAAGATTAAAAGCTTAACTGTGTTCTGTCTTGGCCTCTCATATACAAGCCTTAGGCTTCCAGCGTGATTGCAAGTTTCATCTATCGTTTCATCTATATCCAATTCAGTTTTGGCCGCATCAACCCTACTAGAAAACTGCCGCAACTTTTTAAATGCTAATTGAAATTGTCTTATATCAAGTATATTATCTTGCCTAAAATCCCTAAAGTTTCTTTCTCCCGCAATCTTAATGGCAGATTTCTTGCCACCATCTCCACCGATTCTTATTCCTTCTGGATTGTATCCCCCATGGCCAAATACTGAAGTCCCACCTGCTCCAACCCAATAGTTGCCTCCACAATGCTTTTCCTTTTGTTCTGCGATTCTTTCCTTAAGCATTCTTTGCAGTTCTTCTAATCCATGCTTTACAAATTCCTCATACGCAACATCAATTTCCCTCGATGCTGGATTGTCTTCTGAAAGCCATTTCCAAATCTCTTCTGGAATTTCATCCTTATATTCCAATCCCTTGAAATATTCAGAGAAAACCAAATCAAACTTATCGTAGTCAGCTTCGCTTTTTACAAGAATGCTCCTACAAAGATAATAAAAATCTATTAGGGATGAACCTGCAAGACCCATGTCAAGTGCCTCGATTAGAACCATCCATTCATTTAGAGAAACTTTAAGGCCTCTCGCTTTAAGCAGATAGAAAAAGTTAATGAACATATTTATCTCCAGTTAAATCCATCTTTTTGTGGAAAAACCTCTTTCTTTTATTTCGTACATTACATCGATATCTTGGTTCTTCTTGAGCAAAACTCCAATAAATGGAATCTCATCCTTAATCTTTTCAATTGGTATTCCTGACAAAAGCAATGCCTGTAGCCAATCAATAAGCTCAGAAGTGCTAGGTTTCTTTTGAATATCTTTGAGACTCCTTATCCAATAAAAAGTTTCCATAGTTTGAGCCAGTAAGTTTGTTTCAACTTGGTCAAAATGCACCTTGATAATTTCTTCCATTCTTTCTGTTGTTGGGAATTCTATATAATGGAAAATACATCTTCTGAGAAATGCATCTGGAAGTTCTTTCTCAGCATTTGAGGTAATTATTACTATTGGCCTGTGAATGGTTTTGATGGTTTCTTTAGTTTCGTTGATATAAAATTCCATCTTGTCTAGCTCCCAAAGCAAATCGTTTGGAAATTCTAAATCGGCTTTATCTATTTCATCGATAAGCAATACAACCTGGTCCTTGTCTGTAAAAGCTTCTCCTAATTTTCCCAACCTTATATATTTCGCGATATTAGCTACATCGCCTTCGCCAAATTGGCTATCGTAAAGTCTCTGAACAGTATCGTAAAGATAAAGGCCATCCTGAGCTTTCGTAGTAGATTTTATATTCCATACTATCAGTTTCATATTCAATGCTTCAGAAATTGATTGAGCTAGCATTGTTTTTCCTGTCCCAGGTTCTCCTTTGATCAGAAGTGGCTTTTTAAGTGCTATTGAAACATTTACAGCATGCATCAATTCTTCTGATGCTACATAGTCTTTGCTTCCTCTAAATTTGTTCATTTCATTTTCCTCTCTATCTATATAATTTCAATTTTTTATCTTATTGATTGGCAACGCTTTCATTGAGCACTGTTATTATTGATCTCGCCACCGCAACTGCATAATTCTCTCTGTAAGCGTCTGTCCTAATAATCGCCTTATCATGTGAGTTAGATAAAAATCCTCCTTCGATGATTATTGCAGGCATCATTGTCTTGTTTAGGACCGCATAATCTGCCTTTTGCATATATCCTCTATTGGCTAGGCCTAGGCTTTCGGAAAGATTAGCTTGCGCTATCTCAGCCATATGCTTACTCTTTATAAGATAATCTGCTTCATTTGACTTTGTGTAATATAATGTTTCAATTCCATTCGGCCTTGAGCTATCTGAAGAATTAATATGAATGCTAATATATAAATCCCCATTTAGTGAATTAGCCATGGAAGGTCTTTCATATAGCCCTATATATATATCATTCGTTCTAATACTATAAGTTTGAACTCCCGCTTCAGATAGTATTGCTGATAGCCTAGTTGCGACATCGAGGTTGATATCTTTTTCATAAATTTCTGATGAGGTATGTTCAGAACCAATTGCTCCACTATCTTTTCCCCCATGGCCTGGATCAATTATGATCAGCATATTAGTAGCTCGCCAGTCGAGGGCTGGAAGGTTATATGGATTTTCTTTAATGCTACTATCTATATAGTTTACCTTCATTAAGATTTCTGTCTTATCCTCAGATATTTCGATTGAAATTGGTACTTCGCTTATTAAATCAAGGACTACCCTAACCTTTTCCGCTTCAAACTGAGAAAATCTAACCTCTTTGATAATTTCATTGGTATCTTGAAGCTTTTGTACTGCATTAGTGATCTTTGCCTGGTCGAT
>CAYRVM010000111.1:2629-5649 GCA_964427575.1 uncultured Oscillospiraceae bacterium
AACATGAAGTTTTTATATCTACTAAGGTCGCCTTCCCCTTTAATGCTTACAATGTATTCTGGTCCCGTACCAGTCATTGAAATACTATTTATATTAGCTCCAGTGAAAACTGGAGGTGGGGATTTCAAGTTCACTATTCTATTATATTCATCCCAAGTAACTGTAAGCCCTGCCGCCTCTGCTATAAATCTGAGGGGAACCAAGGTTCTTTCAGAAATAATCAAAGCTGGAGCATCCAAATCCTTCACTATGCCGTCTACGAAAGCCTTTTTCGAATCTATTGTAACTTTTATTATTGAAGAATTCAAAGTGACAGTAACTTCACTTATCTCTTCATTCCATTCCACTAGCGCTCCCATGGCTTCAAATATGGCCCTAGCTGGTACCATGGTTCTCTCATTCATAATTGAAGCAGGAGGGTATGAGGTGATTTCAGTACCATCAAGGTTTATTCTCACGCTAGTATCTTCAGCAAACACAGTTGCAAACTGTAAGGTTACTATAGTTGCTAAAATCAATGTAATTTTTAAGATTCTAAGCATGGTTTCCTCCAGAGTAAAATTCATCTTTATAATAATATCTCATAACCGTTAGCTTGGCACCCTTTTTCTCACAAATGTAACTAAAAAGTAAAATACCTATATTCTGTACGCCAAAGGTCTCAGCTCTTCAGAAGCAAAATGCTCACTTCGGATTTCTAATACATTTAAAATCCGTGGTTACGTTCGTCATTTTCTTTCGAGCGCTAAGACCTGCAATGTTTTCTTATAAGCGCTAAGACCTGCAATTCTAATAATTAAAATGCATTGATTAAAACTAGGATTTTAGTTATAATGATTCTCGTGCCATGGGGCATTAGCTCAGAGGATAGAGTCGCTGACTTCGAATCAGTCGGTCGGGGGTTCGAGTCCCTCATGCCTCACCATAGAAGTAAGACACCCACGCAAGTGGGTGTCTTACTTCTATCTTTAGAAACATGAGGGACGAGAACCCGAAAGGGCGCCTGGCGTTTAGAAAACAGCATGGTATGCTGTTTTTAGCCAAGGCGGTCTGAGCCCTGTGCTTGGGCGAAGACGGCGGACACGCCAGTGGACGCGAAGTCCCTCATGCCTCGCAGTAAATATAAAAGTCTACCTTTCAGTAGACTTTATTTGATAATACATATTCGATTTTTATTTTTTAAAGAAGTCCTTGAATTTATCTCCAAGCAAGTCCCCTAAGGTTGTGCTTTGTTCATCTTGGATAAATTCTTCTTTCTCTACGCTTTGTCCTTCAGCTTCTTTTATGCTTAGGCTAAGCCTTTTATTCTTTTCATCGATGTTCAATATTACTGCCTGCACTTTGTCGCCAACTTTCAAAACATCAGAAACCTTGCGGATTCTTTGTGATGAGATTTCAGACAAATGAACAAGACCATCTATGCCATCTTTTATCTCAACGAATGCTCCAAAATCTGTTAGTCTTACGACTTTTCCGCCGACAACATCATCAACCTTGAAATATTCGCTAACTCTTTGCCAAGGATCCTCATCAACTTTTTTTAACACTAGGCTGATTTTATCGTTACGTTTATCAATATTTGAAACAAATACTGTTACATTGTCTCCTACTGAAACAATTTCTGATGGATCGTTTACACGGTGCCATGCGAGATCGTCCAGATAAATCAGACCTTCCACGCCCCCAAGGTCAACAAATGCTCCAAATTTCATAAGCTTTGTTACAAAACCCTGTCTCATTTCACCGACCTGAAGCTCATCCATCATTTGCGTCATTTTGCCCTGTCTTTCGACCACTTCGATTGCTTTCCTAGAAAGGACAATCTTATTCTTTTCTCTATCGAAATCCTCGATTACAACTTCCAGAACCTTTCCCACATATGTATTCATATCTTCTACGAATTTATATGACAAAAGCGAGCCAGGAATAAAGCATCTTACACTTCGATAAGCTGCCGTTACTCCGCCTTTGACCACTTCGTTTACTTTTACTTTGATCTTCTTCTTTTCATTGTAGGCTTCTTCAAGTTCATCCCAGCCAACGATTTCTTCAGCACTTTTGTGTGAAAGAATTACATTTCCTTCATTGTCATGGGGATTAAGAACAAGAACTGAAATATCGTCTCCGATATTATAGGCGTAGTCTTCAGCCATCTCTTCTTTATTTATAATACCATCTGAGGTATGGTTTATATTGACTAAGACTTCTTCCTCATTTGCTGATATTATTGTTCCTTTTAGCACGTCATCTTGGTAAACCTTCCTCATGGATTTTTCTATTTCATCCATGAAATCGGCCATTGTGTTTTGCTCATCCATATTATTTATTACCTTTCATCTAAGGATTTCTCTCTTATATTTTATTCGATTTCTTTTTCCTTTTTTGCTTCTTTATTTGCCTTTTTTTTCTGATATAAATAAATAATATAGAAGATTATGCCTCCTGCTATTAGATAAAAAAACTCCATTGTGTTCCCTCCAATTGCTTTAATTATAAACTAATTCATGGTCGATATTTTACCATATGCTTACCGATACTACAACTTAATGAAATTTTGTGTAAAGAAATTTTCATTTTATATCGCCACCTGATCTAGTTTTTCCAAGTCATACTGCTTGATTATATTCATAAGTTTAATTGGATACTTGGAGTCGGTTGCGTAGCCAGCTCTCTTCAAAGCCCAGGCTCCCTGAGTGCTGTCGTTCATAACATCTCTAAAAATTCCATAACGGCTAAGTGTCAACAATAATTTCTTGTGATCTGTCCAGCTCTCTTCTACATTGCGATAAGCTCTAAATTCATCGTCAATTCGATATGTTACTCCGTTGTATTCTTCCCATGTATTTGAAGTTACCGAACCTAAAGTCCCGGTCCCCTTGATCCCAAATAAATTATATGAAACCTTCCCATTATATTTATCAACCGGTATGCTTTGCCCCCACCCAGATTCTAAAATTGCCTGCGCGGTCTGAAGCGCTGCGGACATACCAGACTTTTTCATTGAGTTTGAAGCGAGATTT
>CAYRVM010000112.1:0-5626 GCA_964427575.1 uncultured Oscillospiraceae bacterium
CGGAGCCAGAAATGAATACCTCAATAGAGTCATTATTGGCCAGAATCTCAAAACTCGAAAACAATGTGAATAATTACAAGGAAGTAAAACCTAGAACAATACCTTCAGAAGATGAAGAAATTTCAGGACAGTCGAGCTTTGAAATGCCTATACCTAAGCTAAAGGTTGAATCTGAAAAAGAAATATATACAGAAGAAAATGTCGAAAAAGAAATACAAAACGACAATAAAGAAAAAGATGATATTCCTAAGCTATCAAAAGGGCAACTGGAAACAGAATGGTGTAAAATACTAGATGTCTGCGAAAAAGAAAAAGGCAGTTTGAGTATTTTGAGAAACTCAACAAGGCTAATTGAAATGGATAGTAACACATTATATGTTGAGGCTAAAACAACTTCGGCTGAAGAGGTTATCATACGGAACATGGAAGTTTTAATTAAAATAATTGAAAAGTATAAAGGTTCTACATTTAAAATTAAACATAGTAGCAAAAGTGAGCCGACAATAAATCAAAATAAAATAACGACAGAAGAAATAGCCGCAAATGCAGCTAGCAGATTAGGCATAGAAGTTGAAATTAGCGATTAAATTAATGAGAAAGCAATAGGAGGTTTACGATGGGAAAAGGAATGAGAGCTGGGAAAAAACCAGGTGGGTCTGGTAGCGGAGCAGGTGGTGCAGGAAATATGCAAAAGCAGCTTCAACAGATGCAAATAATGCAAAGAAAAATGGAAGAGGTTCAAGAAGAGCTTAACACAAGAGAAGTTGAAGCAACTGCAGGCGGAGGCGCTGTGAGCGTTAAAGTTAATGGAAGAAAGCAATTAGTTGCTCTAAAGATAAAGCCTGAGGCTATGGATCCTGATGACATTGAAATGCTAGAAGACTTAATAATTGTTGCGACAAACGAAGCATTAAGGCAGATGGAAGAAATGTCAGAAAGTGAAATTGGCAAGGTAACTGGTGGATTGTCCATTCCAGGACTTATCTAAATGAAAAATTACGCAAAACCCTTATCAAGATTAATAAGTGAATTGTCAAAGCTTCCTGGGATTGGCTCAAAAAGCGCACAGAGGCTTGCTTTTCATATTCTTTCATTGAGGAATGAAGAGGCATTGGCTATTGCCGATGCTATAAAAGATGCGAAGCTCAATATGAAATATTGTTCAGTTTGCGCCAATCTAACAGACACAGATCCTTGTATGATCTGCGCTGACCCAGAGAGGGACAAAGGAATTATTTGCGTTGTAGAAAGTCCCAAAGATGTCAGCGCCTTCGAACGTGTACGAGAATTCCGCGGTCTTTACCATGTGCTTCACGGAGCGATATCTCCAATGGACGGCATAGGACCAGAAGATATAAACTTGAAGCAACTGATAATTAGGCTACAACAAAACGATGTGAGAGAAGTAATCATGGCCACAAATCCAAATATCGAAGGAGAAGCTACTGCGATGTATGCAGCTAGACTCATTAAACCTGCTGGTATCAAAGTGACAAGAATTGCGCATGGAGTTCCTGTAGGTGGCGATTTGGAATATGCAGATGAAGTTACCCTTTCCAAAGCAATGGAAGGTAGAAGAGAACTGTAAATATAATTAATTAGCTATAAAAATGTTATTATCTTGCGCAATGCCCTTTCGGATAACCGATTAAACGAAATTCAATTGAAAACTGTCATTAGTATGTTCTATAATATATTAGGTCAGAAATATCTTTGCATAAGATGTTAATTTTTTGAAATAAGTGATGGGAGGGGAAAATTTTATGAGTGACGTAGTACCTCATGAGCTAAAGAAACATGACATTAAGGTTTCAACAGTAGTTTTTATGATTTTCTGTCTATGTGCCGCAGGGGCTTATGGTATTGAGGAAATGATACCTCAAGCTGGACCTGGTCTTACAATCGTTATGTTGATTGTTCTTCCTTTTGTATGGAGTACACCGCTTGGGCTTGTTGCAGCTGAACTAGGTTCTGCAAGACCACAAGAAGGTGGATATTACAAATGGGTTCAAGAAGCATTAGGCGAATTTTGGGGATTCCAAGCCGGTTGGTGGAGAACAATTTCTATCTATATCGACAACACCCTATATGTAATTCTAGCTGGTGGTTATCTAGCGACTCAATTCGGATTTGGAGCTTTGCCAGAATTTCTTATTAAAGCAGCAATAATTCTTATTTTTACTTATATAAATATCAGAGGGATAAGAGATGTAGGTATTATCAGCACAATACTATCACTTCTTGTAATAGTAGCCTTTGGGCTTGTTGCTGTCGTTGGATTTGCAAATTGGCAGTTTAATCCAATGATACCATTCATCCCAGAAGGCCAAACTTTACTTGAAAGTATCGGTTACGGAATAGCAATCGGTCTTTGGATGTATTCTGGATATGAATCTATGTCAACTGTGGCAGGAGAAGTTACAAATCCTCAAGTAATTCCAAAAGCAACTTTGATAACAGTTCCACTAATAATGGCTGTTTATATTTTCCCAACAATTGGTGGACTTGGATCTATCGGTCAGTGGGAAAGTTGGTGGACAAGCGGCGGAATTTCATTTAGTGATGTTCCAGCTACATTCTTAGGACCAGCATTTGGTATATTCTTCGTAGTAGTAGCAGTACTTGCACAATGTTCAATATATAACACATATATAGCATCAGGATCCAGAGGGTTCTTTACCTTAGCTGGAGACAACCTTGCACCACCAATCTTGGTAAAAGTTGATAAGAAACATGGAGTTCCTTATGTAGCAGTTCTTTCTGTTGCAATAACAAACTTGATCTTATGTAACTTTGCCTTTGGAGTAATAGTGGTTGTTGACGTATTTATGCTTATGTCAGCGTATATACTTATCTTCATATCAGCAATGGTTCTTAGAAGTAGAATTCCAGACAGCGAAAGACCATTCAAAATTCCTGGAGGAACTATATTCTTGTATATTCTTTGCATAGTACCAATCTTAATTGCTTTCGTTGCATTCTTTATCAACGGAACAGATTACTTTATCGGTGGTATGATAGGAATAATATCAGGTCCAGTATTATATGTAATATGGAAGAGAATGTACGGTGGCCTAGCTAAAAACGATCCAGTCAAATACCCACTAAATCCTAAGACAAAATTAGCGGTAGGGGACATGGGTAGAATGTCATTTGTATTCATCAGCATAGGTATAATGGGATTGCTTGGAAGCGCATTCTTACCTTGGTATGAAGCTGCTGGGGGCAATGACTACTACCTAGAAACTTACGGAATAGAAAACATGCTTGATCAAATGGTTATGTGGATCAAATATGTCGGTTTCGGATCAATCGCATTAGGCGTATTACTCGGATTCAACGCAGCAAGAGTAGAACCTAAGAAAATAAAAGCTTAAAATAAAGGCTCTGAGAGTTTATTCAAAAACACGGAGCGATTCGTCTTCGCACATTCGTGCTACGACTGAAGGTGATATCGCAACGGTTTCCTCATAAACTCTCAGAGCCTTTTTAAGCTTTTAAAAAAGTAATTAAAGAAGAAGAGTAAGGGTAGCTTAATCGAAAACACGGGACGCGGCGTTCGCCGCAAGGATGTCCCGAATCGTTTTCTTATTAATCTACCCTTACTCTTTAACTAGTTTAAATATGTCAGGTCCACCTTTACGCTAAAAGCCAAAATCCTTACTTTTGGCTGAGGGGGGAAAGCGGAGACGAATCGCTCCGTGTTTTCGAAGAAGCGAACAGAGCCTTTTAATTGCGAGACAATTCTGCATATTGGCCTAAAGGCAATTATTCCTTGTTTTTAAGAATTAATAGGATTATAATATTTGATGGTATATTTAATCAAAATAATTCATATTTCAGGGCTCAATTTAAAAGGTTTTGCCCCAGATTATCAAAAGAAAAGAGGAGGATTAACTTGAGCACATTACTTTTTCTAATCTTATTTCCACTAGTGATTGCAGTAGCTCTTTTGGTTCTCAAGACCGACGCGTTAAGAGGTTTCGTAGTTAAAGTCTCATCAGCAATTATTGCTGCTGGGAGTATCTATTTAGCCTACCAGTACTTCAGTACTAATGGAGAATATTTTAGCCTTGAGGAAGGTGGATATGCAGCCATAACAACTAATGTTATGATGGGCATTGAAATCGCTCTGGCTATTTTTATTTTCGCACTAGGTATCAAATACAAGAAGTACTTAGCTTCGTTTCTTGTGGCCCTTCAGGCACCAATCCTAGTCTGGTTTGAACTAAATATCGGACATGGTATAACAGTTCAAAGCAATTTATTCATCGACAAGTTCTCAATCATAATGGCATTAATTATAGGTATTATTGGAACTCTTATCTGTGTGTATGCTTTAGGCTATATGAAAGATTTTCAACATCACCATCATGACCAAAAGGATAGAAGACCATTATTCTTCTTCCTAATGTTTGTTTTCCTTTCAGCAATGTTTGGAATAGTATTCTCAAATGATTTATTGTGGTTATATTTCTTCTGGGAAATAACAACCCTATGTTCATTCTTACTTATTGGATATACAAAGACAGGCGAAGCTATCAACAATTCATTCAGAGCAATAATAATGAATTTACTTGGTGGATTAGGATTTGTACTTGCGATCGTTTACATGGGTATCGTTTATCAAACAGTTGAATTAAATCAATTGTTGGCAATCGGATCTATGGGATATAGCGTAGTAATTCCTGTAGCACTATTAAGTTTTGCTGGTATTACAAAGGCTGCACAAATGCCATTCTCAAGTTGGTTGCTTGGGGCTATGGTAGCGCCTACACCTGTTTCCGCATTACTTCACTCATCAACAATGGTAAAAGCGGGAGTATATATAATAGTAAAACTTGCTCCAGTTCTTGGAGTTAACCCTGCTGGAATAATGGTAATGATGGTCGGTGGTATAACATTTATTATGGCATCATTTATAGCAATTTCTCAAAGCAATGCTAAGAGAGTTCTTGCATATTCCACAGTTGCCAATCTTGGTCTAATAGTTGCTTGCGCAGGAATAGGTAGCCCTGGTGCTGTTTGGGCAGCAATCATGCTGATCGTATTCCATGCATTAGCTAAGTCGTTATTATTCCTATGCGTTGGTACTACAGAGCATAATATTGGAAGCAGAGACATTGAAGATCTTGATGGTATATTCACAAGACTTCCTAAAGTTGCTTCATTCATGATAATTGGTATCGCTGGAATGTTCATCGCTCCATTCGGGATGTTAATATCCAAGTATGCAGCTATGAAAGCATTCATTGAATCAGGGAACATTCTTTTAGTTATGTTCATTGTTTTCGGAAGCGCGGCCACCTTATTCTTCTGGACTAAATGGCTTGGGAAAATTGTTGCAGTTAAAGCAAGCCAAGAAAACATCGAAGGAAAAATTCACATGGAAGAGAACTTTGTATTAGGCACTCTTGCAGCATTAACAGTTGCAATTTGTCTTCTTTTCCCTGTGCTTTCAGCATTCTTGATAGTTCCTTATCTATCATCCATTTATAGCGATGTTGGGTCGATGGCACTCTCTTCTGGTAATATGTACTTGATGGTAGCATTACTAGGGTCAGTTATTCTTCTGGTAATTGGTTTCTTCGGAAAATCAAACAAAAGAATTGTTCCGATTTACATG
>CAYRVM010000113.1:0-3239 GCA_964427575.1 uncultured Oscillospiraceae bacterium
CTAACCGCATTTTGTTTTAATAGTGCTCCAACCGAAGGTCCAAACTGTTCAGCAGCTAATACATCTTCGCTTGTTACTCCGAAATCTGGTCCTAATGCTGCTATAAGCTTATTTCTATCTGCACTAGTTAAAGATTGGGTTGTTCTCATTATTATTTCTTTATTACCCTCACCGGAATAAACTATATCTACATTTATTCCCATGTCTTCCGCAATTTTTTGAACTGCCTCTGTTGAAACTTGTTTTTTCATGTCAACTTGAATCATAGTTCCGCCAGTGAAGTCTATTCCATAGTTAAATCCTTGAATAAGTCCTCCGCCAATGCTGATGACAATAATAAGTAATGAAACTATATAATACATTTTTCTATGTTTAATAAAGTTGAATTCTTTTTTAAATTTAAACATTTTTTACCTCCTTGATCCCAAACCATTTGTTTGTTGTTAGTTTTTTGTTTTCGGTTATAGTACCTAAGAAGGTATGAGTAACAAATAATGCAGTAATCATACTAGCAATAATACCTATCATAAGAGTTGCAGCAAAACCTTTAACCGGTCCTGATCCGAATTGATATAGTACCAAAGCAGCAATTATTGTTGTTGAGTTTGAGTCAATAATAGTTGCCATTGCTCTATTGAATCCTTGGTCTACAGCTACTCTAATAGATTTTCCATTTATTACTTCTTCTTGAATTCTGGCAAATATAATAACATTTGCATCAACTGCCATACCAATAGAGAGGATGATACCGGCAATACCAGGTAATGTTAATACCGCACCAAGAGAAATAATAGTCCATATAACTAAGAGAATGTAGAGTAAAAGAGCTAGATTTGCTGCAAAGCCCATTATTCTATACATTAATATCATAAACAACATAATTAATAAAACGCCAATTCCACCAGCTAAAACGCTATTATTAAAAGCATCTAGTCCGATTGTTGGTCCTACTATTGATGTTTGTATTTCTTCTAAACCAACTGGTAAAGCTCCACCTCTAATTAAAACACTTAAGGTAGTTGCTTCATCTTGAGGGAATCCACCCGCTCCAGATGTAATTACAGCTTGGCCATTTGGAATTACTTCAGATACTCCTGGAGCAGAGATTACTTCTCCGTCGAGAACTATCATGATTACATTACCATTAACTGTTCCATATTTTTCTGTCGTGCTAGTAGGAATTTGACCTGCTACAATTTGTTCAGTAGCTGTTTTAAATAACGATGATCCTTCACTTGTGAATTTTAGCGAAACTGCATATCCACCGTTTTGTTGATCAGATTGAACGCCTGCGTCTGAAATTTTACTTCCATCGAGAACAACAGTTCCATCGGCAAGTATAAATTCTAATTGTGCTGTTCTTCCAATTGCGGCAATTGCATCTTCTGAATTCTTAGCGCCAGGAAGCTCAACTCTAATTTTATTTTCACCTTCAATTGTTACAACTGGCTCTGATAAGCCCATTGCGTTTACTCTTCTTTCAATTACTTGTTGTGTTTGTTGCATTAATTGTTTAAGTTCTGCCCCTTGTACATCAGTAACTGCCTGCATAACTACATAAACTCCGCCTTTTAGGTCTAGCCCCAGTTTTAAATTATCTTTAACTGGCATAATGCTACCTATTCCGAAGATGCTTACATACCATCCAAAAATAACAATTACAATAAGTGCGATTGATAGTATTTTCTTCATTATTTCGTCTCTCCTTAATTGTTAGTTGATTTTATTAATTCTGCTTTGATTCCTATAGCACATTCTACTCTTTTCTTCTCCATTTCACAACCTAAAAGATAAGGTTTTTTAATGTCTCCGTTAAAGTTTAAGGCGTTTGCATGGCACCCACCACTGCAGTAAAATTTTGCCCAACAATCCAAGCAAGTAGGTTTAT
Organism: uncultured Oscillospiraceae bacterium; assembly: GCA_964427575.1. Lineage (GTDB taxonomy): Bacteria > Bacillota > Clostridia > Peptostreptococcales > Anaerovoracaceae > JBAWWY01. The sequence goes on from CAYRVM010000113.1 coordinate 1,889, forward strand.
TAAATATATGTGCAGAATTAAATTTATCATATAAATGATTAACAAATTTCTCTTGATATAAATTGCCTAATGAATATTCTTTTTTACCCACGAATTGATGGCATGGGAATATTTCACCTTCAGGCGATATAGCAATGTATTCTGTTCCTGCTCCACAACCTGATAACCTCTTTATTATACAAGGTCCCTGGTCCAAATCTATATTAAAATGGAAAAAATCAAAAGGTTTTCCATCCAAAGCGCATTCTAAGTACAGATCTGCTAACTTATCATATTCTAACAAAATTTTATCTAAATCTTCTTTTTGAAGAGCTATATCTTGATTTTCAGAAAGTACAACTGGCTCAATTGAAATATTATCAAAGCCTTCATCTATTAGATGCCTGACGTCCGCAGTAAAATCAAGATTGTCCTTAGTAAAAGTACCTCTAATATAATAAGAACCTTCTCTTTTACTAATAAAATTTAAATATTTGTCTTTAATTAAGTTATAAGTACCGCTTCCGCTTACTGTTTTTCTCATATTGTCATTAGTAGCGGGCCTTCCGTCGATACTAAGGATTACATTATCCATAACTTTATTGAAGTATGTTACCTTTTCTTCGTCTAGCAACAATCCATTAGTAGTTATAGTGAAACGTATGTTTTTATTATATTTTAGTTCTTCTGTTTTTCCATAATCAATTAGTTGCTTAACAACGTTAAAATTCATAAGTGGTTCTCCGCCGAAAAAATCAACTTCAAGATTATGTCTCTCGCCAGAGTTTTTTATTAAAAAGTCTATTGCTAGTTTACCTGTTTCATATGACATTAATGAGGTTTCGCCAAAAAAAGCTCCTTTATCAGCAAAACAGTATTTGCATCTCATATTGCAATCGTGAGCAACATGTAAGCATAGGGCTTTTATAACTGCATTACGGTTTTCAATATCTATCGAATTGTAATCAATTGATTTAGAAAATAGCATTTGCTCTGTTTCTAATCTTTTAATTTCATCGATTGCTTCTAGTATTTCTTCTGCATTGTAATTTTCAACATGTAAATTGCAAATTTCTTCAGATGACATGTTCTTGTAATCATCAAGTATGTCATATAATATTTTATCTGCTAGATGAACCGAGCCACTATTAACATCCAACACTATATAATTATCTCTAAATTTAAATTTATGAATCATATTAACTCCAATTCATTAAGTATTCTATCAAGCAAGCAAAAAAACAGCAGAAGCTGCTGTTTTATTTGATTTACTCCTGAACTTTTATCTGCGTTTTGTGTTTTCGCACTTTTGATTGGCAACAGTACAAGAAGTTTTACATGCTGATTGACAAGATGTTTGACATTCTCCGCA
>CAYRVM010000113.1:3249-5481 GCA_964427575.1 uncultured Oscillospiraceae bacterium
GCAACCTTCATTGCTAGCCTTTGTGTTGATCGAAGGTTTGGAAATTGTTACTACTTTATTCATTGTGGTCTCCTTATTTCTGTTACTCAGTTTTTTCCTTATCATTTTCTTCAACTAAAGCTTCAGTGTTTGGCTGTTTAGTATCTTTTTTATCGCTTGCTCTTTTTACTTTACTTTTCTTTGATGCGCCACTTGCGTTTTTAGAATCAGCAGGTTCTTCCTTATCAGAAACAACCTTTGATATAGCCCATCTCATAATTTCAAATTTAGTTTTATCAGTGCCAACTTCTATTGTGATTTTTTCGTCTTTTATTTTTACGATTTTTCCACAAATTCCGCCAATTGTTATAATATCGTCACCAATTGATAAACTATTTCTCATTTGTGTAATACTTTTTTCTCTTTTCTTCTGTGGTCTTATTAGAAGAAAGTACATGATTACTATTAACAGTACCAAAGGTAACAATTGTATTAATGTTTGATTTGTCATTTTTATTCCTCCATTACTTTTTCTAGAATTATATAATAATATTATAATATTGTAAATGCTTTTTTCTTGCTAACTAGACCTAGTTGTGGTAACATTCTAAAAGTACGATTCACTATGCCGAAGTGGCGGAACTGGCAGACGCACACGACTCAAAATCGTGCGGGAAACCATGCGGGTTCGATTCCCGCCTTCGGCACCAACATAAAACCGATTAAATCATAATTTAATCGGTTTTTATTTTCTTTTTTAACAGAAATGATATTTAGTTAATCTATAACATTTTTCTCATACCTTAAAAGCCCATAAAATGAAATTGCTGCTATTAGGCAAATTGCTCCAATTCCTAACCATGCTTGTTCGATCGAAACAATAATCAAGGAATATCCGACCACCATAGGGCCTATAGCTCTCCCTGTGCCTTGAATAATGTCATAAATGGCCTGAAGCCTTGCTCTATGCGAAATCGGTGTTCTATTAGCTATATAAACCCCCGTATTGGTTGCTGATAAAACTTCTCCTATGGTCCATATTACAACAAATATAATAAATGCATTCAAAGTTCTAGAGTATGCATACATTCCAAATCCAATCGTATAACAGATACTTGCTATAGTTAAATTAATTATTGGATTTATTTTTTTTGTTAAAGCAACCACAATCGGAGTGAATATTACGACAACAAATCCATTAACCGACATTAGCAATCCAAAATATTTGGCTCCGTCTCCACTTCCAAAATAATCATTCAGTTGCAAAGGAAGAATAAAACCAGTTTGCGAATAAGAAAAGCTTAGAATGGCACAAAATATAACGAACATTAGCAATATTGGTTTACTAATTATTATATTAAATATTGAGCCCTTTTGTGGTGCTTCTCCGTGCCTTCCTTCTTCAATGATTTTATGGAAATCTGCCTCCGAAGGTTTTGTGTCCTTAATATAAATTGAAACGAGAAATGCTGCTAAAAAACCGCTAATAGCATCTCCCCAGAATATCCATGCTGTGTATTCTTCAAATAAAAATCCAGCTACTAATGGGCCTATTGCGATTCCTAAATTCATACCTAAATACAAGATAGAAAAAGACTCTTGTCTATTGGAAGGATTGGTCAAATCCATAAGCATCGCTGATGATCCTGTAAATGCGATGCTAGTAAAGAAAAATGCTGGGATCAATAGAAATGGTATTAATATAGAATCACCCAAAAATCCGCAAACAAAATAGATCAAATTTGAGCATATTGTAGCTATTACGAATGTCATTTTCCTACTATAATGATCTGAAAGCTTACCCCCTATTATAGCTCCAGGAACGTATACAACAGAGGCTGCAAATAAAAATATACCTATCATACTTTCTTCTAGGCCTATTCTTACACTTAGGAAAAGGGTTAAAAAAGGAAAAATAAAATAACCAAGACTATTAATAGTCCGAGCTATAAATAATATATATATTGGTCTTGGCAATCCTAAATATTGTGAAAATATTTTCATTATTTCCCCTATATCAATATATTGAGAATATTATATCATAAATCCTTTTGAAAACATCAAAATTATTACCATATTATTCTTTAGATTAATTTCTTTTGACATAATATATACAAAAATGTTATATATTTATTAGTTAATATTTTATTTAATTACAAGTTAATTTTATACTTAATTATTGTGTATGTGGAGGTATTATATGAATTATTCAGATATGTTGTCAGAAATAATTGATGAAAGCCAACTCTCATT
>CAYRVM010000114.1:0-5420 GCA_964427575.1 uncultured Oscillospiraceae bacterium
TCCCAACAAAACTAACATAGTTGGCATTAAATAAACAACAAATATTTCAAATACATTTATTTTCTTAAATATATTTACAGAAACTTTATCAGAAATTTTAGCTCCTATTTTATTTTCGGCTAATAGTAGAGAACCAGGGTGTATATTTTTATTGCAGCTTCCACAACCACTGCATTTGTTGTGTTTAAATAAACAAACCTTAACAGATTTATCATTTACAACTTCTATAACTTCAGCATTTTTTTTCATTTATATCTCCTCGATTTGAATATCATTTTCTATGATTGTAACATTATTTAACAAAATTACAAAGTGTTTTCTATATATTAACATATACTTTGATATATTGAGCACCACAAACTACAAAAAGAAAAATTAATATTTTTTATGACTATTATTAGGTTGATGGAACCTTTAAATTTTATTATAATGAAAGCATAAATTTAATGTGAAAGGTAAAGGAAATAATGTATTTTAACTATATCGACAAAGTTGATCCAGAAATAAGCGACGCGATTAGAGCAGAAATGAAAAGACAGGAAAGCAAAATTGAATTAATAGCATCAGAAAATTTTACTAGCAGGGCAGTTATGGAAGCATGTGGGAGTGCTTTAACAAATAAATATGCAGAAGGTTATCCAGGGAAAAGATATTATGGAGGATGCGAAGAAGTTGATGTTGCTGAGAATCTTGCAATAGAAAGACTTAAGAAACTTTTTTCAGCTGAACATGCAAATGTTCAACCACACTCTGGTTCAAGTGCTAACATTGGTGTGTATTTTGCATTGTTAAAACCCGGAGACACGGTTCTAGGAATGGATCTTTCTAATGGTGGACATTTAACTCATGGTAGCCCAGTCAATATGTCAGGTAGCTATTTTAATTTTGTTCCATATCATCTAAATAAAGAAACCGAAAGAATTGACTTCGAAGAAGTAAGAAAGCTTGCCCTTGAGCATAAGCCCAAAATGATAGTTGCGGGTGGAAGCGCTTATCCAAGGATCATTGATAGTAAGAAATTTAGAGAGATTGCGGATGAAGTCGGCGCATATCTAATGGTTGATATGGCTCACTTTGCTGGCCTTGTTGCCGCGGGTCTTGTACCAAATCCGGTTCTTGATGCACACGTAGTAACCACAACAACCCACAAGACACTCAGAGGCCCTAGAGGTGGAGCAATTTTATGCAAGGAGGAATTTGCAAAGCAGATAGATAAAGCGATTTTTCCAGGAATACAAGGCGGTCCACTTATGCATATAATTGCTGCAAAGGCAATTTGTTTTAAAGAAGCGCTAACAGAAGAATTTAAAGAATATCAGCTTCAGGTACTTAAAAATGCAAAAGTTTTAGAAACGGAATTGAAGGCAAGAGGATTTCAACTAGTTAGCGGTGGAACTGACACGCATTTACTTCTATTAAACTTAACAAATAAGAATATTACTGGCAAATTAGCTGAAAGACTATTAGATGAAGCAAATATAACAACAAATAAAAATACAGTTCCTAACGATCCAAATGGACCTTTTGTTACAAGCGGTATCAGAATTGGCTCGCCCGCAGTAACTACAAGAGGATTTAAGGAAAAGGAAATGATTTTAGTAGCGGAAGCTATTTCTTTAATTATTGATAATCCCGAAGATGAAGAATCAAAGAAGAAAGCAATTTCTATTGTTAAAGAGTTATGCGATAAACATCCTCTTTATTAGTAAAGGAGTAAATTATGGATAAAGTTAATCTCGAGTCTTTGCTCTTATTTGACAACATTAGGCAAGATAAGGTAGTTGATTTTGGAACGAAAATTTACAATGAATATACCTATAGAGATTACATTTCATATATGGAATTTGAATATTATAATGTCCAAAGAATGTTATTGAACCAAACAGTTCAGACTGAAATATCTGGAACTTACTGGCAAGATTATATCTGTAGATTAATTGCAGAAAGCGAAAATAAGTTCAGCTTACTAAGTGAAAAAGGTTTGAATGATAATAGAATTGAATCAATTGCAGAAAAAGAAATATCAAGTATAAAACAAATCTATTCAATCGACTGGGACACAATTGCAAAATGCTTTAAAGATGAGGCTTCATCTATTTGTTCATCAAACACATCCCTAGGTAGTAATAGGAGAGAGCAGATACACGAGGCCCTAACAAATCCATCTGACAAAGAAAGTTTGCGCTTATTAAAAGACTTCTATCTGAAAAATTATTGTGGCACATTTGAAAAATATGATGCGTTTATTTGGGATGGTGAACTTATTGGCTTAGATAATTTTGATCGTGTTGATTTCAAAAACCTCATAGGTTATGAATCTCAGAAAAAGGCAATTATAGAGAATGCCGAGTATTTTCTAAATGGCTTTAAAGCAAATAATGTTCTAATCTACGGGGATAAGGGGACAGGAAAATCTTCTTGTGTTAAGGCATTGGTCAATCATTTTAAAGATAAGAGCTTAAAAATCATAGAATTATCTAAAGATAATATAGACGATTTATATAAGATTATTGAAAAAATTAGCCAGAGAGGTTGCAAGTTTATAATCTTTATAGATGATTTATCATTTGAGGAAAGTGAGAGCTCTTATAAACATTTTAAGTCTGTTTTGGAAGGTGGTCTCCTAGCAATACCTAAGAATGTATTGCTTCATGTTACATCAAATAGAATTAACATAATTCAAGAAATCTGGGCAGACAGAAATGGAATGATAAATGACGTGCACGTGAGAGATAATTTTCAAGAAAGATTATCTTTAGCAGACAGATTTGGTCTAACGATTACATTTACTCAACCTGATAAGGCTGAATTTATAGAAATTGTAAAAGGTCTAGCCAAACTTGAAAAAATCAGCATAAATGAAGATATTTTAATCTCTGAAGCTCTAAGGTGGGAGATGAGATATCATAGTAAGTCGGGGAGAACTGCCAGACAGTTTATAAACTATATTTCGGCTAGGGAAGGAAGTAACTAAAATTGGATCAAATAATTCAAATATTAATGGAAAAACTAATATTTTTGCCCGGTATAATTATCGGGCTTACTTTTCATGAATTTGCACATGCAAAGGCAGCTAATATGCTTGGAGACCCAACGCCTAAGCTACAAGGCAGAGTAACGCTAAATCCGCTTGCTCATATTGATATTGTTGGGTTTATAGCATTGATGATAGTAGGCTTCGGATGGGGAAAACCAGTACAAATAAATGGGAATTATTTTAAGAAGTTTAAAAGGGATGAGATTATTGTCTCGATTTCTGGAGTACTAATGAATTTAGTATTGGCAATTGCATTTGCTGGAATTCTTAAAATAATGGACGTTACTGCTAGCGAGTTCTTTACAACAAGCTCTTTGGGAAATTATCTCTCCCAAATGGTGTATGGCGTAATTTGGATAAATATTATTCTAATGGTATTTAATTTGATGCCTATTCCACCGCTTGATGGTTTTAATGTTATAGCTGAATTAGCTCATCTTAGAGAAAAGGGAATTTATGCTCAGGTATATGATAAAGGCCCAATCATTCTTATTATATTGATAGTTTTCAATATAACTGACAAAATAATTGGACCCGTTGCAAATTTCTTTATGGATTTAGTTCTAAATATCTTTTTTTAAGATTGTCTAAATGAGTTTCTATGGCAGTAGTTCCAGCTTCTAAATTTTTGCTGGCTATACTTTCATATATATCCTTGTGCTCGATAAGAACGCTATCTAAGTACTCATCCATTTTATTGTTCTCAATCTTGTTAGGTGTAATATATGAATGATACTTGATTAAAGTTTGATATAGTATTCTATTCTTAGTAGCTTTGTATATTAGTTCGTGAAATTTAGCATTTATAGTAAGTATCTTTTGATAATCTCTTCTCTTAGTGTAAAATTCCATGAACTCATATGCTTCATTTAAAGATTCTAATTCTTGATCGCTCATTCTTTCAATTGCCCATTTAATAGCTACAATTTCATATGATTTTCTCAAATAGAAGATGTCTTCGATGTCCTGCTTGCTAAATCCGATTGCGTAGGCGCCTCTATTAGGAATATTTTCTACCAATCCTTCAAGTTCTAGTTGAATAAAAGCCTCTCTAACAGGGGTTCGACTTACTTTATATTCATCGCATATCCTTTGTTCGAGTAGTTTTTCACCATTTTTAATTTTATGATTTAAAATATCATTTCTTAAAGAGCTTAATAAATTGGCGGCTAACGGGAATCCAGCAGAGCTAATTTCAAAGTCGCTCATAAATAATTCACCTACTTCAAGTTTGAATATGTCGATAAGACATACTCAGCAAATTCTAGGCTTGTAGCACCATCGCTGCGCCCAGTTATAACAATCTTTCTTTCGCATTCAGTGCATATATCAAGTGCTTTATTTAGCATTTGTGATTTTGCTATATAACCTATATGGTTCAAGAGCATTGCAGAAGCTCGAATTACACTACATGGATCTGCATATTTTGCTCTACCTTCATCAACCATTCGAGGAGCTGAACCATGAATAGCTTCAAACATTGCATATTTTTTGCCTATATTCGCACTTCCTGCGGTACCAACACCACCTTGCAATTCAGCTGCTTCATCTGTCAAGATGTCTCCGTATAAATTAGGTAATATCATTACTTGAAACTCTGAGCGTCGCTTTGGATCGATTAGTTTTGCAGTCATAATATCTATATACCAATCGTCAACCTTTATCTCAGGGTATTCAGTAGCAATTCTTTTGCAGACATCAAGAAATTTTCCATCAGTTGTCTTTACTACATTGGCTTTAGTAACTATCGTTACCTTATCTTTTTTATTAGCTTTCGCAAATTCAAATGCCAGTCTAGCAATTCTTTCAGTACCAGGTGTTGTAATAACCCTAAAATCAAAGGCAATATCATCATCAATATTTACACCTTGACTCCCCAAAGCGTAAAGACATTCTGTATTTTCTCTGAAGAAAGTCCAGTCAATATCTAATTCTGGAACCTTAACAGGCCTAACATTAGCAAAAAGGTCCAATTCTTTCCGCATTGCGACATTTGCACTTTCAACATTAGCCCACGCATCTCCTTTTCTTGGAGTAGTGGTAGGTCCTTTCAATAATACGTTGCATGTTCTAATCTCAGAAAGCACTTCTTCAGGAATTGCCTTGCCTTGAGCGGCTCGGTTTTCTATTGTACATCCTTCTATAACCTTGAACTTAATTTTGCCATTAGCAACTTCATCCTTTAATATTTCTTCAAGGATTTTATGAGAGGTAGCAGTGATTTCTGGACCGATTCCATCGCCGCCTATTATACCTATAGTAATTTTTTCTAATTCAGAGTAATTAATAAATTTCTGGTCTTCTTTCATCTTAGCTACACGAGCTACTTGTGACGCAACAATTTTTTCGAAACTTTCTAAATAATTCATTTCATACCTCACTA
>CAYRVM010000115.1:0-5364 GCA_964427575.1 uncultured Oscillospiraceae bacterium
AAATTCTGATTACTACCAGTTCTAATGATGGCATTTAACACAATATTATTTTCATTGATTTTATAGCTAAATTCTTTAATCAATGGCTTTATGTCAATCGTCTTTGTTGTGTTTGATTTATGTTGATACTTTTCAATTAGAATTTCTGGAGCGTTTAAAAAATTAACCAAATTTTCAAATTTAGCTAGATCATTGCTGTCTATTTTTATTTCATACTCTGCATATTCTACCAATGCAGCTAATGTTTTGCTGAAATTTTCTAGACTTTTACATGCAATTATTTTAATTCCATTTGGTAAAATACTATTCAATTTACTTAGAATAATACCTTGATCAAATTCTTCCCAAGTATCAATCTCTAAATACTCTGAAGTACTTTCATAACCTAAGGATAAAGGTTGCGCAATAACCATCTTGGGATGGGGATTGTAACCATTAGAATATTTAAGTTTTATTTCAGCTCTTTTAAAAGATCTATGAAATAATCTCATTAAATCCAAATGTGAAATGTATTTTAAATATCCAGTTTTATTATATTTTAAAATATATTTACTCATCTACTCACCCTGCCTTAATTTGCATTCGAAATTATCACTAAGACCACAACTTGAACACATATCCCGACAATTAGGAGTTTGAACTACTTTTTTAGCTTGTTCATTTTCTCTTATTAGAAATTCTTTTTCTACGCCTATATCTATTATATCCCAGGGAAGAAATTCATCGTATTCTCTTTCTCTTGTTGCATAAAAGCTTGGATCAACTCCTAATTCCTCAAAGGTAGCCATCCATTTGTCGAATTTAAAATGCTCTCTCCAACTGTCAAATTTACAGCCATTTTTGTATGCCTCAATAATTACATTTGATAACCTTCTATCCCCTCTTGCAAATACTGCTTCGAGAAGTGCACTATCTGCTCCATGGTAATTATAAGTTACAAATTTTAAATTCTTTAATTGATCCTTGATGTAATAATGCTTACGTTTAAACTCTTCCAAAGTGCATTGCGGAAACCATTGAAAAGGGGTATGCGGTTTTGGTACAAAATTTGAGACGCTCACAGTAACATTAAATCGCGAACCGCCCTTTTGTGAATATTTATTACTTATATCTTTTGCTCTTTTAGCGATTTCAACAATTCCATCTAGATCTTCATCCGTTTCAGTTGGTAATCCAACCATAAAGTAAAGTTTAATATTATTCCAGCCTCTGCTAACGGCCTGTTCTATACCAAAATCTATATCTTGATCAGTTATGGATTTATTAATTACATTCCTAAGTCTCATTGTTCCTGCTTCAGGTGCATATGTAAGGCCTGTCCTTTTATATTTCATTAGTTCATCTAATACATTGACTGATATAGAATCAAGCCTCAAGGATGGCAATGATAAAGAAACGTCTAGCTCTTTACAACTTTTCATTAAATCAAGTGCGAGCACTTCAAATTCGCTATAATCGCTTGATGACAAAGATAGTATAGACATTTCATCAAAGCCTGTATTTTTAATTTGCTCCATTGCGTAATTTTTAATCTTTTCTTTTGACCTTTCCCTAACAGGTCTGTAAATAATACCCGCCTGACAAAATCTGCATCCCCTACTACACCCCCTGAATATCTCGATGCTAGCTCTGTTATGTACAGTCTCTATAAAAGGAACTATAGGATTCGTAGGAAATGACAATACATCTAAATCAGGCTCAATTCTTTTTTTAATTCTATTAGGCATTTCTGGAAATTTTTTATCAATATTTGTAATTATTCCAAATTCATCGTAATTTATGTCATAAAAAGATGGAACATATACCCCATCTAGCTTTGAAATTCTTTTTAGAAACTCAATTTTAGGCTCACCGGCCTTCTTCCATTCCAGATGTTCCTTGACTACTTCAACCAATAGAATTTCCCCATCTCCAATCATAAAGAAATCGAAGATCTCCCAAAGTGGTTCTGGATTGTAAGCGCAAGGGCCTCCTCCAGCAACAAATGGAAAACTTTCATCTCTATCAGATGCTTTAAATGGAATTTTCGATAATTCAAGGATATTTAGAATATTGGTATAGGAAAGCTCATATTGTAATGTAATTCCAAGTATGTCGGCCTTATTAACCTCAGTTTTAGTTTCTAAAGTGAACAGTGGAATATTATTATTTGTTAAATCCGTTGCCATGTCATCCCAAGGAACAAAAGCCCTTTCGCAAAAGACTCCATTGGTTTCGTTTAAAACTTTATATATAATTTGCAAACCCAAATATGACATTCCTATTTCATAAATATCAGGAAACGCAAATACAAATCTCGTCTGAAATTGATTTGAAAGCGTACCTTCTTCTTTTATGATTGAGTTTTGTTCTCCGCCTATATATCGGGCTGGTTTATCTACTTTATTTAATATTTTATCAAGTTCAATTTTGTTTATCATTTCGTTTCCTTTTCAATAGTGAGTAAAAAAGCTTTACCTATTTGTAAAGCTTTTATGGTGCGGTCGATGGGACTTGAACCCATACGATTACCTCACACGGCCCTCAACCGTGCGCGTCTGCCATTCCGCCACGACCGCATAATTAGTTTATATATGACCAATCATAGCACTGATTATAAAGATTGAAGAATGTTGGACTTACAGTGCCCTGAAAGTTTTTCGAGGTTATTGCTGCATGAGTCTTATACAATAAGCAATAATAAGGTAGTTCATCATTTAGTATTTGTTTAATACTTGTAAATGTATTTAACTTTTCTTCATTTGTTAATGGTGTTTGCATTAATTCTAAATATTTATCTAGTTCCTTGTTTGAATAACCTAGATGATTAACATTTGAATGTAGTGCAAAGCTTAAGTCGTATTGTTCTGAAATTTTAAATCCGCCTAAATAAATATCATAATTACCTGAATTAATTAAATATTGGTATTCGTTCCAATCCTTAATGATTATATCCGTATGTATAGGTAGTTTGTCAAGATTATTTTTTATCAATTTGGCAGCTTCTATTCTAGAATTATTATCTCCATTTACTAAAATATTGATTGTAAGTTCATCCCCATTTCCATTTTCTATATATATATCCTCATCTCTATTTATAAATCCTGCCTCATTGAATAATTTTATTGAATTATCAACATTGTTCAAAATTAAAGAATCTGAAGTATTTTTACCAAGATAATTTGGAAAATAGATATTATCATTTCTAATTCCATTTCCGAAATACGCTTCATCAATTATCTTTTGTGTGTCTATTGAATTAGCAACTCCTAGTCTTATCTTCTTATCCTTTAAATATTTATTATTGAAATTAAAGCCAATAAGCTCGACCTCATTCGAAGTATAAGGGAAAATGTTAATATCACGATCGTTAAAAATTGCTTCTCTATCGATAGCCCTTGAGAAAGTAAGCATCAAATCACCAATTTCGAATAAGCTAACAGCAGCCTCTTTGTCCGGTACTATCTTAAAAAGAAGAGAATTTTGGGCTTTGTTACCTTGGTAATAATTTTCATTTGGCTCAAGCAATATACTATTTGAAATTTTAGATTCCATGTATTTATAAGCGCCAGTCCCTATAGGGGTAAAGTCTTTGGGAGATTGAAGACCATTCTTGTAATTTTGAAATTGATGTTTTGGTATTATCGGAAAATTTAATAGTTCAATTGAATTATTCGTTCCAGCTTTATATTCCAAAATTACTTTATCAAAGCCATTTATTGATACTGATTTTATATTAGCTACATTTTTCGCATATAGAGATATTCCTGTCGTTTGTGTGTTTATGAGCGAGTCAATAGTGAATTTAACATCTTCAGCACTTAAAGGAACACCGTCATGCCAGTAGACTTCTTTGTTTAGCGTTAAAGTTAATATTTTTCTATTCGTATCATAAAACCAACTTTTAGCCAATTCTGGTACGGGTAATAAATTTTTATCTAAATCAATCAAACTATCGTATATTAATTTATCGATGAAATATACATCCTCATCTTTGGATATAAGAGGATTTAATGTTCTGTATTTTAAGATCGGTATCGATATTTCAGTTGTAGTAACGCTACCGACAATTTGTTCATTTGAATCTGTTTCTTTGTTTGAACAAGAAACTAATGCAAATATATTAATTACTATTAATATAATTATTGATATTTTCTTCATTTTGATTCCTTTGCTAGCAATTCATCAACCCTTGCTTTTAAATCCTCAAGACTTGAATTGTTATATATTATCTCATCAGCTAATAATATTTTATTTTCGCTATCCATTTGAGAATTAATCCTTGAGTAAATGTCTTCATTTGAAATATTGTCTCTAATTGATATTCTCTTTACTCTGTCTTCCAATACCGAATCTACAACCCAGACTTTATCAAGCAACTTTTGAAGGTTTGCTTCAAATATTAAAGGGGCATCTAGGAAAACTATGGATTTTCTATTAGTATCGCCCATATTTGTTTCTTTTTCAAGCGAATTTAAAACATCGAGGATCTGATCCTTTATTCTTGGATGAAATATATTATCTAATTTTAATTTCTTTTCTTTATCATTAAAGACAATTTTCGCCAATTCTTTTCTGTTCAAGCTTTTATCATTATTTAGAATAGTCTCACCAAATTCATTTTTTTATTACATAATCAAATTCTGGCTTGAGATGCTTAAATTTCTAGCGATTTCATCGGCGTCAATTACTATATAACCTAAAGAAGCAAGATACCTTGCTACTGTAGTCTTCCCTGATCCGATTCCACCTGTTATTCCGATTTTTTTCATAATTCAAAATATCCTATTTTAATTCATACCAGTTGTTACCCACATCAATTGATATATTGAGGGGGACTAGCAGTTCAATAGCATTTTTCATGTATGTATTTAATATAGTTTTAACTTGTTCTATTTCTGATTTATGGGCTGATATAATTAATTCATCATGAACTTGTAAAGTTAAGTTTGAATTCAATCCTTGTTTGTTAATAGCATTATAAACTTTAATCATTGCAATCTTAATAATATCAGCGGCACTTCCTTGTAATGGGCTATTCATTGCCAATCTTTCGCCCATTTGTCTGACCATATAATTTGAAGCATTTATTTCATGGATTATTCTTTTTCTATTCTTAATTGTTGTAACATATCCATTAATTTTGCAATCGGAAACTAACTTATCTAAAAATAATTTAACATCCTGATACTTATTAAAATATTCATTTATATATTTCTCTGCTTCTTTGACTGGAATATTTAGTTCTGTTGATAATCCAAACCCACTCATTCCATATATTACGCCAAAATTTACTGCTTTAGCATTATTTCTTTGAGTTGATGTGACTTCATCGATTGGTACTCCAAATACTTTTGAAGCAGTAATTCTGTGAATATCATCTCC
>CAYRVM010000116.1:0-5314 GCA_964427575.1 uncultured Oscillospiraceae bacterium
TACGACACCAGAAACCTATAGAAATGCACATGATAATTTGGAAAATTATTGTGTTAGTGCTGTGCTTAGTGCTGTTGACTTACTCGAGGGAAAGTATGGTATATTTGATAAAATAGAAGTAGGAAGATGAAAAAGCAACTTACAATTTGCTTGTGCACAGATGATGCATATAGAGATGCAATCAACATGCTCGGAGGGCAGGTGAACAGCAGCGTTGCTGACCAGAAAATTCGCTTGATAATTATACATTATGCATTTAATATATCATCAGAACAAATCATATAATAACTGTTAAAGATATTCGAAAAGGCAAACCTATAGAGATATAGGGACGCAAAGCCTATGGACCTTAAGAAATAAGCAAAGGCAGCCAGGTTACCAAAGAGCAAAGTGATATTTACCTGCATGCTTATAGCATGCAGTTTTTTATTGCAAAGGACTATTGTGGATTGTTGGAATTTATTATTAATCGATTAGTAGATATAAAGACGAGACTTAGCACTTTTAAATTGCGCTTAATATAATTAGAGTCAAATATGATAAAAGGGAACGGGTAAAAAAATGAAAAAAAGAATGAAAGTAATCAGTTTTATTTTAGCATTAACCTTACTACTCGGGCTTATGCCATTGGGATTTTTAGGCGGGGTGGATGAGGTTTATGCAATAGACGTTTATACATTAGGTATTAAATATCAACCAACTCAGTTAACATACTTAGTTGGTGAAAAATTAACGTTAGCTGGTTTGGAAGTGACTAGAACACGAACTTCTGATGGGGGTACGAGTAATTTTACTTTTGAAGAGTTTGAAGGTAAGGGAATCAAGGTAGACTATGCTAATGGAGAAGTAATGACAGTAGGTGACAATGGTAAGCAGATAACTGTTACATCAACGTATGATTCACTTGTATCATATTCAACAGTAACAAATCCTTTGACCGTAACAGATCCAGTAGACATAACCGAAGCCGTAGTTACAATAGCTGCTCCGGTAGCGGGCACAACTCCAACAACCGCAGCTACCATACAAACAGCAACAAATAATTCAGACTTCACAGTAACAAGTGTGATTTGGAATCAAGACTTAACGTCAGGGGGTAAATTCAAAGCAGCTACAAGTTATTCAGCAACAGTAGTATTGACCTCAAAAAATTCGAAAGAATTCCAGACATCAGCATTTACTCCAACAGTAGCAGAATCAGCTTCAGTAGGAACAACAATAACTTCAGGCTCAGGAGTTGGGAATACTGTAAGCTTCAACGTGACATATGCAGCAACTGCTTCTTTGGCAGTAAATAGCATAGCAGTTAAGACGCAACCAACGGACTTATCCTATACAGCAGGTGAAGCCTTAACATTAGCTGGGTTGGAAGTGACTTTAGTAAATAACGATGGAACAACAGAAGACGTTGCTTTAGCAAATTTTGAAGCTAAGAGCATTACCGTAAACTATGCCAGCGGATTAGTAATGGCAGTGGCAACGCATCATGATCATCCAGTAATTGTCACATGCAATTCACATACGACAAGCACAAGTGCTTTGACTGTCACAGATCCTGTAGACATAAGAGCCGCAGCAGTTACTATTACTGCTCCGGTTGCAGGCACGACTCCTGCAACCGAAGCCGCTATAGAAATAGCTACAAACAATCTGGACTTTACAGTAACAAGCGTAACTTGGAATCAAGACTTAACGTCAGGGGGTAAATTCAAAGCAGCTACAAGTTATTCAGCAACAGTAGTATTGACCTCAAAAAATTCGAAAGAATTCCAGACATCAGCATTTACTCCAACAGTAGCAGAATCAGCTTCAGTAGGAACAACAATAACTTCAGGCTCAGGAGTTGGGAATACTGTAAGCTTCAACGTGACATATGCAGCAACTGCTTCTTTGGCAGTAAATAGCATAGCAGTTAAGACGCAACCAACGGACTTATCCTATACAGCAGGTGAAGCCTTAACATTAGCTGGGTTGGAAGTGACTTTAGTAAATAACGATGGAACAACAGAAGACGTTGCTTTAGCAAATTTTGAAGCTAAGAGCATTACCGTAAACTATGCCAGCGGATTAGTAATGGCAGTGGCAACGCATCATGATCATCCAGTAATTGTCACATGCAATTCACATACAGCAAATACAATTAATTTAACCGTAACAGATCCAGTAGACATAACTGGGGCTGCGGTTACGATTGCTGCACCGTTGGCTGGAGAGACTCCGCTAACAGCATCGGCTATACAAACATCAACAGATGCTATCGACTTTACTGTGACAAGCATAACTTGGAATCAGGCCTTGACAACGGATGGTAAATTTAAGGCTAACACAAGCTATTCAGCAACTGTCGTATTAACATCAAAGAATTTGAAAGAATTCCAAGCATCTTCGTTTACGCCAACAGTAGCAGGTTCATCTTCTGTAGGGACAACAACAACTGTGGGCGTAGGATTTGGAAATACTGCAATCTTCACAGTGACATATGCAGCGACTGCTGATTTATCAGTAAGCAGCTTAGCAGTTAAGATGCAACCGATGGATTTGTCTTATATAGCAGGTGAGACCTTAACGTTGGCTGGCTTGGAAGTGACTCTAACAAATAACGATGGAACAATAGAAGACGTTGCTTTCGCAGACTTTTCCGCCAAGAGTATTACTGTTAACTATGCAAGCGGATTAGTAATGGTAGTGGCAACGCACCATAATCAACCGATAATTATTTCATGTAATTCCCAAACGGCAAACACAAATGCCCTAATTGTGACAGCACCCCCAGCAGGCAACACCGGTGGGAGTAAAGACGCCTTGATACCCGTTGGTGGTCAGCAGCTAACGTTTGGATCCTTGGACAATGGCACAAATGCCGACGGGCAGAATGTTACAACAGTGACACTGGATGAGACTAAAATCAATCAGTTCATTGAAACCTCGGAGAGCAGTCCAATCGTCATCATCTCGGTGTCGAACAACTCGGACATTATAGATGTTAAACTGAATGGTATAATTATAAATAACCTTGAAAACAAGAATGTCACGCTTGAAATCAAAACGAACTTGGGTTCCTATACACTACCTGTATCGGACATTGATTTAGAAAGTATTCTAAAGCAGTTCGGTGGGTCAGTGGCACTCACAGACATTCAAGTGTCCATCCAGATTGCTGAACCTTCAGCCGAGACCGTACAATTAGTCCAGAACGCGGCAAAGGAAGGCGAATTTACCATCGTAGTTCCGGCGGTAGACTTTACCGTCAAATGCACATATAACAATCAGACGGTCAATGTACCCTCTTACGATACCTATGCACAGCGTACAGTAGCTATCCCTGAAGGCGTTGACCCGACAAAGATTACCACGGGTGTAATCGTTGAGCCGGACGGTACGGTCAATCATGTCCCGACTCATGTAACTATAATTGATGGTAAATATTATGCTGTCATCAACAGCCTTACCAATAGCACATATACGGTAGTCTGGCATCCTGTTGAGTTTGCAGACTTAACAAAATACTGGGCAAAGGACACCATCAATGACTTAGGATCAAGAATGGTTGTCTCAGGTGTTGACGGGAAAAACTACGAACCTGACCGCGACATAACACGCGCCGAGTTCGCAGTAATAGTGGTCAAGGCGCTGGGCCTAAAGCAAGCGGCCTTTGCTAGTAGCTTCAAGGATGTGAAGAAAACCGATTGGTTCTGCGGTTACGATGAAACGGCGACATCTTACGGTCTCATCGCAGGATATTCCAACGGAAAATTTGGCCCGAATGACAAGCTCACTCGCGAACAGGCGATGACCATAATCTCACGCGCTATGACTGTTACTAAGCTTAATTCAGGCCTGACTGCGAGTCAGATAACCACATTAATCTCAGGTTATAAGGATGGAAAATCAGTCTCGGTATGGGCTGCCAATGGCATTGCCTCATGTCTCAAAACCGGAATTGTCACTGGCAAAACTAGTGCGACGCTTTGTCCCCTAGACAACATTACCCGCGCTGAAGTCGCTGTGATGGTGCAGAGATTACTACAAAAGTCTAATTTGATATAAAGCAGATAGTAAAAAGATTGTTTAAACCCTTGAGAAATCAAGTTAATTAAATCTTTCTTGATAATAGTTTGCTATTAGTAATAAATAAGCACATACTCTAAATTAAGATAATTTTAAAAGAAACAATTAACACGGAAAGACTTTAGTCTACATTTTTCCGTTAAAAGCTAGATTATAGCCGGCCTTTTAGGTCGGTTTTTTTTGTGACTTGCTTATTAATCTAATGAGTTGAAGAGCAATTAATGGAGTAACTTCTTAATCGGCATTTATTTATATTTATGGAGGAAAATTTTATGGAAGCCTTTATTAATAATATATCAAGACAAAGTGAAATAATGGTGATCGATGATGCACCGGAGAATATTCATACACTAACGCGAATACTCATGGAACATAAAATAAATGTAATTTCAGCGACATCTGGAAGTGTTGCTCTAAAAATGCTTAACACAGAGCAACCTAATCTTATTTTGCTCGATGTAAAGATGCCATATATTGGTGGAATTGAAGTATGTAAAAGAATAAAAGAAAATCCTATGACGAAAGATATTCCAATTATTTTTATTTCTGCGCTCGACTCTATTGAGGATAAAATAAAAGGGCTCGAAGCTGGGGCTAGTGACTATATAACTAAACCATTTAATGAAAAGGAAGTAGTATTAAGAGTAAAAAACTCGCTCGAAATGCAAATGAGGTTGGGAGAAGTAAAGAAAAAGCAAAGAGCTGAAATCGCAAAATCTCACAAAGAGTTAGTAAATCAAAGTGAAGAGATAAAAATTCAAGCAGATGAACTTATAATTACAAATATTAGGCTCACCAAACAAACTGATGCTCAGATTAAGCAGTCAGTTAAACTTAAGATTGCTAATATTGATCTTATTAAAAGAAAAGCTTTAGAACAAGAACTTTTGGTTGCTAACAAAGAACTCATTTATCAAAATAATGAGAAAGCAAAGCGAGCAGATGAACTTCAGATTGCAAACAAGGAACTCGTTTATCAAAACGATGAGAAATCAAAGCGCGCAGATGAACTTCTGATGAGTGAGAGAAGATATGCACAATTAAGCGAGCAAAGCAGAATTTTCACTTGGGAAGTCGATATAGATGGCCTATATACATTTGTTGACAATGTAAGTGAAATAGTTACAGGCTATAAACCTGAAGAGTTAATACAAAAAAAGCATTTTTATGATCTTTGCCCCGAATGTGAGAGGGCTAAATGTAAAACAAAAGCAACAGATGCTCTTGCTCAAGATAAGCAATTTGA
>CAYRVM010000117.1:0-5306 GCA_964427575.1 uncultured Oscillospiraceae bacterium
CATAATTGTTAAATCAGCAGCAAAATCTGTATCATATACTTTATCGAATCCAAGAGCACGAAGTGCAGCTACCATTTTACCAGTTACATTTGTACCTGGAGCATAGCCAAACTCTTCCCCTAAAGCAGCTCTAATAGCAGGAGCAGTTTGTATTATAACTTTTTTAGTTGGATTTAATAGAGCATCCCATACTGCTAAAGTTGAATCCTTTTCCTTTAATGCATCAACTGGACACACGGTAGTGCATTGACCACAGAATGTACATGAAGATTCTAGTAAAGAAAGTTCATCTCCCGGAGTAATTTCTGAAGCAAAGCCTCTAAATTGTGCATTTAAAATACCTACTCCTTGAATATCATTACATACAGTTATGCAACGTCTACATAAAATACATTTTGTCGCATCCCTATAAACTGATGGCGAGCTGTCGTCAACTAATGTCTTTGACTTTTCGCCTTCAAACCTTGAAGATTCAATTTGAATTAATTCTCCAAGTTTTTGGAAGTCGCAACTTTGATTTCTTGAACATTTTAAGCAGTCCTTTGGATGATCTGATAACATTAATTCATAAAGAACCTTTCTTGTGTTTCTAACATTCTTAGTATTTGTGTGAACAACCATGCCTTCAGTTACTGGGGTGATACACGAAGCAAGAAGATTCTTCTGGCCTTGTACTTCTACCACGCAAATTCTGCACGATCCGAATTTATGAACTCCTTCAAGAAAACACATAGTAGGAATCAATATATGATTTGCTTTTGCAGCTTCTAAAATCGTACTGCCTTTTTTAACTGTAATGTATTTATTATTAATTGTTAGATTAACCATTTATTTTCACCCCCCTATGCTCTTCTATCGCATCTTAGGCAACGCATTGCCTCAGCGATGGCGTTAAGTTTATGAAAGCCCTTTGCTACTTCATCAAAGTTGTCAATTCTATCTTCAGGTTCAATAAAGTGCATTGTGAATCTTTCATGTTCTATAATTTCTGATTCATCAGCTATATCAGGAATTGAAATTGGTTCGCCTTTATTAAGCTCGCCTTTTCCACCCAAATATAAGTCAATGGAGGCTGCTGATTTCTTACCATCAGCAATGGCTGTAATTACTACGTCAGATCCTCTAACTACATCGCCACCAGCAAATACTCCAGAAATTGAAGTCATTCTTGTATCATTGTTAACTATAAAAGTTCCCATTGGAGTTGCTTCAACTTCATCTCTTCTTACAAATGGCAAGTCAGAATATTGACTTACTGCAGGTATTACACAATCTACGTCCATTTCGAATTCAGAGTTTTCAATTTTTCTTGGTTTCTTTCTTCCATCATTGTCGAATCCAGAAAGTTCCATTTTAAATCCTCTTATTTTATGAACCTTCTTTCCTCCGATAAATTCTATCGGTGCAACTAATTCATGGAATATTACTCCCTCTTCTTTTGCTTCAGCTACTTCACGTTTGTCAGCAGGCATATCGTCTAAAGCTCTCCTATACAAGACATGCACTTCTTTAGCGCCTTTTCTAATTGCTACTCTAGCAGAGTCGATCGCAGTGTTACCACCACCAATTACGGCAACGATTCCACTAAGATCTACGTCCTTACCTAAATTTACATCTTTAAGTAGGTCGAATCCATGATAAACTCCTTCTAGATGTTCACCTGGCACTCCAACTTTTTTAGATATCTGTGCTCCAGTTGAGATGTAAATCGCATCGTGCTTTTTCTTAAGTTCATCAAAAGTGATGTCTACTCCAACTTCAATATCTGTTAGAATAGTTATCCCAACTTGTTTAATAGTATTTATTTCAGTTTTTAGTACTTCTTTTGGAAGCCTATATTCAGGAATACCAAATACCAATACTCCACCAGCAACAGATTGTGCTTCGTAAACTGTTACATCATAACCAAGCCTTCCAAGATAATATGCACAAGTCAGTCCCGATGGACCAGCTCCGATAATCCCAACCGATTTGTTATTCTTAGGGAAGATCATATCCATAAATGGTTCATTGCTTTTCATAACTTCGTCTGCCGCATATCTCTTCAAATCGCAAATTGCAATTGCTTCATCAAGCTGTCCTCTTCTACATTTGCTTTCGCAAGGATGTGTGCAAACTCTTCCGCATACAGATGGGAAAGGATTATCCTGTCTGATAAGATTATAAGCATCTTTAACTCGTCCTGCTGCAATCAAAGCTAAGTATCCAGGTACATTTACTCCTGCTGGGCATGCATTTTCGCAAGGAGAAATAAATAAGCTTGAGCAAACACCAGATCTACAATACTTATCCCTGATATGTTCATCATATTCGTGCCTAAAATATTTTATTGTACTCAATATTGGATTTGGTGCAGTTTGACCTAGTCCACATAAGGCAGAACTTTTTACTGTTGCAGCGAGCTCAATTAATAATTCAACATCGCCTTCTTTTCCTTCTCCTTTAGTGATCCTTTCCAAAATTTCCAACATTCTTTTTGTCCCAAGTCTACATGGAACACATTTCCCGCAAGATTCGTCTTGAACAAATTCCATAAAGAATCTGGCAACGTCGACCATGCATGTGTCTTCATCCATCGCAATCAATCCGCCTGATCCCATGATTGCTCCGAGTTCAACCAATGAATCATAGTCAATTGGAGTGTTTAGATGTTCTTTCGTTAGACATCCTCCAGAAGGTCCTCCAGTTTGGGCAACTTTAAATTTCTTGCCCTTAGGAATTCCACCTCCGATACCAAATATTATTTCTCCTAACGTAATGCCCATTGGAACTTCGATTAGACCAGTATTGTTAATATCACCAGCTAATGCAAATACTTTTGTTCCTGAGCTTTTTTCAGTACCAATGCTTCTGAACCATTGTGCACCTTGCATTATGATTGCAGGAACATTTCCCAATGTTTCTACGTTATTAATTATAGTTGGTTTTCCAAATAAGCCAGCATCCGAAGGGAATGGAGGCTTCTGATTTGGCTCGCCTCTCCTACCTTCAACAGAAGCCATTAGTGCAGTTTCTTCACCGCAAACAAAAGCTCCTGCACCGATTCTAATTTCTACATCAAAATCAAAATTGCTACCAAATATATTTTTGCCTAATATATTTCTTTTTCTAGCTTCTATAATTGCATATTCAAGCCCTTCGATTGCCAACGGATACTCTGCTCTAACATATACATATCCCTGACTAGCTCCTATAGCGTATCCACCGATAGCCATGCCTTCTATAATCGCATGTGGATTTCCCTCTAGCAAACTACGATCCATAAAAGCACCAGGATCGCCTTCATCCGCGTTGCATATGATATATTTTTGAACATCTTTATGTTTTGCTGCCAGATTCCATTTTACACCCGTTGGAAAGCCTCCGCCTCCACGTCCTCGCAAACCAGCTTCTTTAACTTCTTTAATAACATCCTCTGGTGACATTTTTTTGAGTGCTTTATAAAGCCCGTAATAACCATCTTTAGAAATATACTCTTCGGTAGACCTATAATTAATCATTCCACAATCCCTTAGAACAATTTTATTTTGTCCTTTAAAGAATTGAATATCTTTCATCATAGGAACTTTTGCCCCGGTTTCTCTGTTCGTGTAGCAAAATTCTTCAGCAATCTGCTTATCTATAAGATGCTTCTTTACAATTTTCTTCATGTTTTCTGGTTTTAATTTACAATAGAAAACTCCATCTGGCATAATTGTCATACGTGGGCCAACATCGCAAATACCTATGCAACCTGTAAGGCTCAAATTAACTTTATCAGTAAGACCAGCAAGTCTAAGTTCTTCAATTAAAGCATCTCTCGCTTCTCCGCAATTGGAAGAAACGCAACCAGATCCTGAGCAAAATAAAATTGTATAATCAAACTTCTTTGAATCTTCAGCAAATTTATCTTTCACTTTATCAAGATCTTTAATATCTTTAATGACCATGTTTTTCTCTGTTGTCATTATTTCTCCACCCCCTACTTATGCTGCTTCAAGATTTGTTGAAGCTTATTGGGATTAACTTGCTTATATACTCTGTCATTTATCTTAATTGCTGGAGCTAATCCGCATGCACCCATGCATCGCACTATCTCTAGGGAATACTTTAAATCTTCTGTTGTTTCGCCAACACCGATATTTAAAATCTCCGATAGCTTTTCAATAATTTTCTTTCCACCTCTGACATAGCAAGCCGTTCCCATACAAACGCGGATGATATAATCGCCCTTTGGTTTTGTTGAAAAAAATGAATAAAATGTAATAACTCCACTTACCTTCGAGATGGGCAGGTCCATTTTTTCCGCAATAAAGTTCTGGACCTTGAAAGGTAAAAATCCAAAAATCGCCTGGGACATATGAAGAATCTGAATTAAATTGCTCTCACTCTTTTGATAATCATCGATTATCTGGCTAAGAAAGGCAAATTTCTCTTCTTCACTCATTTCTTTACAGTTACATTTTTCGATATCCTGTGACATTAGAAAACCTCCATTCGCTTGAATAAAATGAGTTTAGATTGTTACCCGTTTAGTGATGAATCACTATCCATTGATAAAATAATAACACTCTACTTTTGCGTATGCAAGAATTTTCTGAATATTTTGAACAATAATAATGTATACAAAATAATAATAAAAACATAAGCTAAATTCTTATATTTTAATCCATTATAATAATTGAATAAATTTCTTTATTTCTCAAAATAAAAGAAGGAAACAAAATAATTTGTTTCCTTTTAGCGCTATCAGTTAATATTTTGAAGTTGTTTGTTAATTATTTGTTCAACTCTAACTTTCCTGAAACAATTCTGTTGATAAGTATCTTTCTCCAGTATCTGGAAGAAGAACTACAATTTGCTTGCCTTTATTCTCTGGTCTCCTTGCGATTTGAGTTGCTGCATAGACTGCTGCCCCAGAAGATATCCCTAGTAACAATCCTTCTGTTTTCGCAAGATTTCTTGCTGTTTCAAAAGCTTCTTCGTTTTTAACTTGGTAAATCTCATCCACTACCGCTCTGTTGAATATTTCCGGCACAAAACCTGCCCCAATTCCTTGAAGCTTATGAGGTCCTTTTGCTCCACCAGATAGAACCGGCGAATCTGTTGGCTCTACTGCAATTATATGAACTCCAGGTTTTTTCATTTTCAATACTTCTCCAACTCCTGAAATAGTACCACCCGTTCCTACACCAGCGATAAAGATGTCCACTTTTCCATCAGTATCATCCCAAATTTCTTCTGCTGTTGTGACTTTATGAATCGCTGGGTTTGCAGGGTTTTTAAATTGTTGAGGCACGTATGAGTTTGGTATAGTCTTTGCTATC
>CAYRVM010000118.1:0-5286 GCA_964427575.1 uncultured Oscillospiraceae bacterium
TGCTTTGGCAATCAGCTTATAGCGAATTATATTTCACAAATATTCTATGGCCAGATTTTAGTAAAAGTGATTTTGAGAACGCTATTATAGAATTTCAATCAAGAAAAAGAAGATATGGGGGAATATAATTTTGAAAACTAGAGTTTTATCTGGATTAATATTGGCTCCATTAATGTTTGTGCTTTATTTTGGAGACTGGGTGCTTCTTGTTGGTTGCATAATAATAAGCCTGGTAAGTTTAAAAGAATTTTACAGTGGCTTTAATAAAATGAATATAAAACCATCGTTTATTATTGGATATTTTAGCATAGCGGTACTATATGTGTTCTCAATATTTTTGAATAGTCCTATATACTATATGTTTTGGTTGTTTACTATGGTTTTATTTAGTTTAGTTTATTCTTTCAAGAAAACTGAACAAAATGTTGAAGCTTCTTTAGCTACTCTTGTTGGAATTGTCTATATTGTGTTCTTCTTATTTCACGTAGTATTAATTGATAAAACACCTGGATTCTCTGAATTCACATGGATAGTATTAATTATAGCTTTTGGAACAGACACAATGGCTTATTTTTCAGGATTTCTCTTTGGGAAACACAAACTTTGCCCTAGTATTAGTCCGAAAAAAACGATTGAAGGAGCAATAGGGGGAACAATTTGGAGCATAATATTTTGCGGAATATTTGCATTTTTCTTTGCATCTGAATACTTAATACATTTATTGATTCTAGGATTTATCGGTAGCATATTCGCACAATTTGGAGATTTGACAGCATCAATATTCAAGCGAAAAATGGGTATAAAAGATTATGGGAATTTGATACCAGGCCATGGCGGAATGTTAGATAGATTTGACAGCGTTTTATTTACAGCCCCAGTTGTTTACTATTATATTAATCTAATAATTTTATAAATAACTAGTTATCTTTAATTCATGAAGGAGAATAGATGAGTTAGTTAAAGCTAATTCATTCGAATAATATGAAAAAAATCGGGATTTTGGGATCGACGGGATCAATTGGGACGCAGGCGTTGAATATAATAGAAAATAATTTTCATAAATACGAAGTGACGTTTTTAAGTTGCAATAAGAACATTGAATTATTTGAGAGTCAAATCAAAAAGTTTTCGCCTAAAGTAGTTGTTGTGGCATTGGAAAAAGATGCTTTGCAGTTAAAGAGTAAATACTCGAATATTGAAGTTTTATTTGGAGATCAAGGTCTTTCAGAAGCAGCGGGTGATTCCAACACAGATTTAGTATTAAATGCGCTAGTCGGAATAATTGGTTTAGTACCAACATATTCAGCATTAACAAATGGAAAAGATATAGCATTGGCAAATAAGGAGACATTAGTAGCGGGTGGCGAGCTTATCATGAAGGCGGCGGCAGACAATAAAGTAAAAATAATTCCTGTAGATAGCGAGCATAGCGCCATATTCCAGTGCATTGAAGGAAATAAAGAAGAACAAATTAAAAAGATAATAATTACAGCATCCGGTGGACCTTTTAGGGGTAAAAATATAACCGACTTAAAGAATGTTACAATTGAAGAAGCTTTAAATCATCCTAAGTGGTCAATGGGCAGTAAGATTTCGATTGATTCGGCGACTCTTATGAATAAAGGCCTTGAGGTAATTGAAGCAAAATGGTTGTTTAATTTATTGCCAGATCAGATAGAAGTAATTGTCCATCCTGAATGTATTATTCATTCTATGGTAGAATACAAGGATAATTCGATACTTGCGCAACTTGGCCAGGCTGATATGAGAATACCAATAAGCTATGCATTCGAATATCCGAAAAGATTGGAAAATTTAAGTCAAGGACTAGATTTTAAATCATTGAAAAGGCTTAATTTCGAACAAGTTGATACTAATACATTTAAGTGTTTATCTTACGCTTATGAAACTCTAAGAATGGGCAAGAGCTATAGCATAGTACTAAATGCGGCCAACGAAGTATTGGTAGGATTATACTTAGACAAAAAGATTTCTTTTTTAGAAATTCAAAATAAAATTGAAGTCATATTGCAAAATCATAATGCAGTAGATTGCAAATCAATAAGTGACATTTTAGAAGTTGATAAAGAAACTAGAGAGAGGGTAAATAAAATATGTTAGTAACATTATTTTGGGCAGTTCTAATATTTTGCTTTTTAATATTTGTACATGAATTTGGACATTTCATAACAGCGAAGGCAGTCGGTATTAGGGTTAATGAATTCGCTATTGGGATGGGACCCATAATATATAAAAAGAAAAAAGGGGATACTGAGTATTCGCTAAGAGCATTTCCAATTGGTGGATTTGTTAAAATGGAAGGTGAAGAAGAGAATTCAGATGATCCAAGTGCCTTCAATAACAAACCAACTTGGGCTAAAGCTATTGTTGTTGTTGCCGGATCATTGATGAATCTACTGACAACAATTATAATATTATCATTAATTTTGTTTTTTCTTGGTTTCCCAACAAATACAATTAATGAACTTACTCTTGACAAGCCAGCCATAGAAGCCGGTTTACTGCCAGGAGATGAAATTATAAAATTGAACAATACAGAAATTTCGAGTTGGGATGAAATAGTTAGCACGATATCTAACAGCACCGGTGATTTAATTTCGATTACTATAAATCGAGCAGGTGAAGAAATGACAATAATTTCTGATATTGCCACCGATGAAACTGGAAGAAGGATAATTGGTGTAACACCAACGTTTGAAAAAAATCCAATGATGGCGGTTTCGCTAGGTATTAGTGGTACATTTGAAATGGCAGGAATGATGCTAGATTATCTAGGCAAACTAGTTACAGGTCAAGGATCAGCTGCCGACTTAATGGGCCCAGTTGGAATAGTGAGCACTATCGGAGATTTTGCACAAAAAGGCTTCGCATATTTAGCTAACCTTACCGCTTTGATTAGCTTAAATTTAGCTATAGTTAATATGTTGCCTTTCCCAGCTCTTGATGGTGGAAGACTTACATTTATGGTTATAAGAAAACTTACGGGTAAAGCAATAACTGATGAAGTAGAAAATAAAATACACTTTGCAGGTTTGATGTTACTGTTTTCATTAATGATTTGGGTTACAGTCCAAGATGTTGGAAAATTTGTAGTTAAATAACCTATTATATGATTGGGGAAATTATGAGAAGAGATTCAAGGAAAGTGCGTTGTGGGAATTTATTTATCGGAGGAGACTCTGATATTACAATTCAATCAATGACAAATACTGATACTAGAGATGTAGCGGCAACGGTTTCGCAAATTATGAGATTGAAAGAGGCAGGATGCAATATTATTAGATGCGCTATAGTCGACTTTGAAGCTATCGAAGCCCTCAAAGATATAAGAAGAGTAGTGGATATGCCAATTGTTGCTGATATACATTTTGATTATAGGCTTGCTATTGAAGCTATAAAGAATGGAGCCGATAAGATAAGAATCAATCCAGGAAATATTGGAGATAGTGAAAAAGTTAAGAAGATAATAAAAATTGCTAAAGAAAGAAGCATTCCAATCAGAATTGGTGTAAATTCGGGATCACTTGAAAAGGATATTTTAGAAAAATATGGCGGAGTTACTGCTGAAGGACTAGTCCAAAGCGCATTACGAAATATTGCATTAATAGAAGATATGGGATTTGAAGATATTGTAGTATCACTCAAATCTTCAAATGTTAAACTTAATTATGATGCCCACCAATTAATTGCTAATCAAATGAATTACCCACTCCATATTGGAGTTACTGAGGCTGGGGGTATCGAAAGAGGAAAGCTTAAGTCCGCAATTGGGATTGGTTCACTTCTATTAGGTGGAATTGGTGATACTATAAGGGTTTCGCTAACAGGGGATCCAGTAAACGAAGTATTGTATGCCAAGGATTTGTTGAGAGCATGTGAAATAAGAAGCGATGGAATTAATATTATTTCATGCCCAACATGTGGTCGATGCAATATGGACCTTCTCGCTATTCTTGAGCAAGTTGAAGATCTTGTAAAGGGAATTGAAACAAATAAACGAATTAACATTGCAATTATGGGATGCGAAGTTAATGGCCCAGGAGAAGCTAAGGAAGCTGATTTGGGGATTGCATGTGGTAAAAATAAAGCATTATTGTTTAAGAATGGTGAAATAGTTAAAACTTTGGAAGCAACTGAAATAAATAACTGTCTTAAAGAAGAAATCGTTAATATTTTAAATAATAAAGAATAAATAATAAATGGCTATCAATTCGGAGGACAAAATTGAAAAATACTATATCAAAGGCTATAACATGGGACTATTTTGATGATGAATTAAGGACAGCTTTGGTGTTTGACTTAGAAAAAGCTCAACTTTCAAAGGCAACTAATGAACTTAAATTAGACATCAGATTAAATTTCATTATACCTTATGGGGACTTGATTAATATCGAGAAGGAAATAAAGAAGGAACTTCCGCAAATTAGCGGAATTTCTTTTAATTTTATTTACAATAATCTTGTAATCTCAGAAGCTAAAATAATAGAAGCATTTATAAAATATATGATAAGTGAAGCAGAAAAGCTTGCCCCACAATCAGCTAAAGTTATCTTTTGCGATGAATATATTCATGATTCATGTGAGAATTCATTATGCTTTAAAGCACTTAGCACGCAGGCAGTCAAGGATTTAAATAGCAAAGTCTCTAAAGCATTAGAAATATTGCTCGAGAAAAATTTTGATATTAAAATCAAGGTAATTTTTGAGAATAATCTTGAATATTTAGAATCAAAGAATCAAGAAAGTGTTATCAATGAGTGCGAAGCTGAGAAAAAAAATACATATGCTAATAATACAAATAGGACCGAAAATAAATTTGCAGAAACGCCCAAAGATATAAAGAATGGAATAATATTTGGCAAGAGAATAACAGATGAATCGATTAATATTGAAACATTAAAGGATCAAAAATATCCAGTAACAATTCAAGGCAAAGTATTCAGCAAATCCTCAAGGTCTATAAGAAACAATAAAATGATAATTTCTTTGCTTATTAATGATATTACAAGTTCGATTTGTATAAAACTATTTATTTCCCAAGAAAAAGCGAAGGATATTTTGGAGTTTATAAACGAAGGCGATTCAATAAAGGTTAGAGGAAATCTTGAATTTGATAATTTCGAAAATAGCCTTGTTTTGATGGGTAAAGATATCGAGGAAGTAAAAATTCAAAAGCGAATGGATCAATCTTTCAAGAAAAGAGTGGAACTCCATGCGCATACTAAAATGAGCGCAATGGATGGACTTTGTGATGCATCTGAACTC
>CAYRVM010000119.1:0-5283 GCA_964427575.1 uncultured Oscillospiraceae bacterium
AAATTAGCTAGAAGCGTGCTAGCGCTATACTCCTATGATAACAATGCGGACGACACATCTATTGATAATGTATTGAGGCAATCCATCAGCTTAATAGCAAGTTTGCCTTGCCTGATTGCTTATGGATATCAAGCTAAACGATCTCACCATCACGGTGAAAGTCTATTTATACATCATCCAGATCCTAAGTTAAGCACCGCAGAAAATATATTGAAATTGATTAGACCTACCGGAGAATACACTGATCTGGAAGCTAAATTATTAGACCTTTCCATGATACTCCATGCAGAACATGGTGGTGGTAACAACTCATCCTTTACTATACACGTTGTTTCTTCAACTGGAACTGACACTTATTCCGCTGTTTCCGCTGCTGTTGGTTCTTTAAAGGGCCCTAAGCATGGTGGCGCTAATGTTGAAGTAATTCAAATGATTGATAATATAAAGCAGAACGTAAAAGATATATCTGATTTCACTGAAGTTGAAAATTATTTGATTAAAATACTCAAGGGTGAAGCCAACGATGGATCTGGTCTTATTTACGGACTCGGCCACGCTGTATATACAATTTCTGACCCTAGAGCAATTCTATTAAAGGGAATGGCTAAAAAGCTTGCTGAAACAAAAGGTATAATGGACGACTTTATGCTTTATGATTTTATCGAAAGAAGAGCTCCAGAATTATTTATGGAAGTTAAAAAAACCAAGAATAGAATGCCAGCAAATGTGGATCTTTATTCCGGTTTTGTTTATAGCGCTTTAAATATTCCAATCGACATTGCAACACCTATATTTGCCGCAGCTAGAATTTCCGGCTGGTGTGCCCATAGAATAGAAGAGTTGGTTGGTACTGGCAAAATTATGCGACCTGCATACAAATGCGTTCAACCTAATTTAAAATATGTTCCAATTAGCAAGAGAAAAGTTAAAGAGCCTAGCAAATCCTAGGTAAACCTTCGCCATACAATATATCTATAACTCGTTTACCGCCCAATGTGGTTTTCATGTAAACGCCTTTTCCTTCAACAATTTTCCCAATAATAACAGAATCTTTTGAGCAAGTTATCTTGCTCATTATTTTTATTGCCTTATCTGCATCTTCCTCAGAAACAATAGCAAGCATCTTACCTTCATTTCCCATGTAGAGTGGGTCTAAGCCCAAAATCTCGGAAAAGCTTCTTACAGTTTCAGAAACAGGAAGATCCTTTTCGACAATTTCCATTGAGCAATTTGATGACAAAGCAATTTCGTTTAAAATAGTTCCTAAGCCGCCTCTAGTTACGTCCCTCATAGCTTTAACTTTTATTCCGTTGTCAAGCAAGCCAAATACTATGCTATTCAATGGTGCGCAGTCGCTTTTAATATCATTTTCTATCTTCATTCTCTCACTCAAAATGCATGCGTGATGATCTCCTAGGTTTCCGGAAAGGATTATAACGTCTCCGGGTTTGCAGTTTGAAGCGCTGATTTCGACTCCTTCTTTAATTATTCCAATACCTGAAGTGTTTATATATAGGCCGCCGTTTCCTTCTACAACTTTAGTATCACCAGCTACGATTTTGACACCCGCTTCTTGTGCGGCTTCCTTCATTGATATAACTATCTTTTCTAGATCATCTACATCTAAGCCTTCTTCCATTATGAAGCCCACTGTAATGTATTTTGGTGTTGCTCCCATCATAAGCAGATCATTTGTTGTACCACAAATTGCGAGCTTTCCGATATCCCCACCTTTGAAAAAAAGAGGCGTCACTACAAATGAATCCGTGCTAAATGCGATTCTCCCAGAAATATCTAAAACTGCCGCATCTTCCATCTTATCTAAGATGTCATTTGAAAAATGCTTGCCAAAAATATTCTTCATCAAATCTTGCGAAGCGTTGCCTCCGCTTCCATGGGACATATTTATTTTCATTACTTTATTTCTCCTTCAGAAGTCTGTTTCGATTTATAATTTTTTGTAAGTTTTAATGTATTTTTTTTACTTGCTCGGTAATTAAATATGATGTTTTTAGGCTCAAATCAGGAATTTTTGTACCAGATTCCGCAGGCGCCTTCCGATGAAACCATGCATGGCCCAAAGGGATTTGTTGGGGTGCAATTGACCTTGAACATTGGGCATTCATTTGGGTTTATTCTTCCGATTATTACTTCTGCGCATTTGCAGGCTTCTGGAAGTTTTGCATCTTTGTCTAATCCGAAGCTTCCTCCATCGTAGTCCGAAAACTCATCTCTCAAATAAAGTCCTGAGCCTTCGATTTTTCCTCTGCCTCTCCACACTGCAGCGTCTTCTTTGAAGTATTCTTTGATTATTTCTTGGGCTTTTAAATTGCCCTTTGAAGAAACGGCGTTTTTGTAAAGGTTATGGCTTTCGCCATCTTTTTCTTCAAGCTGCTTTATAATATCGTAGATGGCCGCAAGTATATGTTCACCTGAGAAGCCAGCTACCACGAAAGGTTTCTTGTGTTTTTTAGCTAGCTCATTATATGCATCACTCCCAATAATAACGCTCACATGCCCCGGGCAGATGAAGGCATCAATATCCGGCTCCGCATTGCAGATCCAATCGAGTGGAATAATAATTGTTTTAAGAGCGGTTATAAGCTTTATATTTTTGATATTATTTTTGATAGCTTCCTGTACAACCAATGCGTACATTGGTACCGTAGTTTCAAACCCGACGGCTGCGATTGCATAAGTTGTCTGCGGGTTCTTCTTGGCTTTTTCTATTGCCTCAAATGGAGAATACATCAATTCGACTTTGGCTCCATCTCCCTTAGCCTGTGAAAGACTTTCCTCAGTTCCTGGAACTTTCATCATGTCCCCAAAGGTTAATAGTATCTGGTTTTCTCCCTTAGCAAATTCAATACATTTATCTATATAGGCAGTAGGGGTGACGCAAACAGGACATCCAGGGCCAGAAATCAGTTTAATTTTATCTGAAATTAAAGTCCTGATTCCACTGTTAAAGATGCTTGCTGTATGTGTCCCGCAAACCTCCATTATCTTGATTGGTTTTCCGTTGTATTCGCCTAAATATTTGATAACTTTTTCGATTTCCATTTAAATTCCTATTTCCTCTAGTTCTCTGAATAAATCAATTAGTTCTTCTGCCTTGTCTTGCGTCATTATTTCAAGGGCGCAGCCCGCATGAACTAAAACATAGTCTCCAATTTTCGCATTGACTAGGCTCACATTTACGTCGATGATGTTTCCACTGAAATCAACTTTTCCTTTACCATCGATTATGTCAACTACCTTACCTGGTATTGCTATACACATTTTATTACCCCATTTCTACTTATGATTTTTCTCAATGCTTCCGAATGCGCAGTAAAAAGCTAGAATACGCGAAACGAGAATTTCAACGAAGCGGAACGTACTTCTAGTACGTGAGCATCGGATGAAGCTCGAAGTGACAAAGTATTATAGTTTTTTACTAGCATTGCCTATATAAGCTTGGCCGAGACAGATACCCCCGTCATTAGGCGGAACCGATATATTGTAAAAAACTTTGAATCCTTCATCTCTAAGTAGCTTTAATGCAGCCTCCATCAAGATTTTGTTTTGGAATACTCCTCCGCTAAGGGCAATTTGCGATACTCCAATTTCATTTCTTACCCTCTTAGCCAATTCGAATATTAGTTCTGCAACCGCTATATGAAATCCCAAAGCTAATGATTCCTTATATACCCTCTTTTTCATGCCCTTTATTATACCTTGGAAAATTGGTTTTGCAGAGTAAATATTATCATCATTAATTTCGAAACTCATATTATAAGGTTTTATACCGTCATTGAGGGCTTTTGAAGCAAAATTCTCCAAAATAATAGCGCATTCTCCCTCATAGGTGTTTTCCTGTTTGATCTCTAGCAATGATGCAACCGCATCAAATAGTCTTCCCATACTTGAGCTTTTTATTGAATTGATGTTGTTTGAGAGTGCGGCTTTTACTATATCAAATCTCGGATCCTTTTTCGGCCTGTATTGCTCCATTTCGAAGGCTGTCAGATAGCTGAAACATGACTTCCACGCTTCTTTCATAGACGAATCGCCGCCTAGCATGTTTACGTATTCTAAGTGCCCAAATCGTCGAAAATCCGGACCTTCGCATATAAGCATTTCCGAACCCCATATGTTTCCATCTGTTCCGTAGCCAGTGCCATCAAAGCTAAACCCAAGGATTTTACCTTTAACATCATGTTCTGCCATTACTGAGGCAATATGTGCATGGTGGTGTTGAACCATAATTAATTCCAACTTATCTTTTTCAGCCAAAGCTTTTGCAAGCTTGCTTGTATAATACATAGGATGCATATCGCAAACTATAACATTAGGCTGAATTTGTAACAATTTTTCTAGTTTATCTAATCGTTCATCATAAACATCAGTGTTTTCTAAGGATTCTAAATCTGATAAAAATTCACTTACATAGGCAAAATTACCCTTAGTCAAGGCAAAGGCTGATTTAAGTTGGCCTCCCACCGCTAGAATATTTCTTTTCCCAACGCCACAATGCTCATCAGTATTCACAAACAACGGTACTGGTGCGTAACCTTTTGACCTTCTAATGATTTGTGGCCTGTCATCTATAACTCTAACAACCGAATCATCGAGTCTAGTTAGAATTTCTCTTTGGTTAGAAAGCATCAGGATCTCTGTTTTTTTCTTCTCTATTCTACTTTCGTTTATTTGTGTCAAAGCTTTTTCCATAGTTTCATCGTCAATAATAATAGGCTGCGATGATATATTTGCGCTGGTCATAACCAGTGGACCAGTTTTGTCTAAAATGAGATATTGAAGGGCTATGCTCGGCAAAAAAGCGCCGATATATCTGCTAGTTGTCGAAACTTTTTCAGAGATGAATCCGGTTGCAGCTTTATCGCCGTTATTTAATTGAGCTTCATCTCCAACTTTGATCTCGTGAAGCTTTTTCTCGAGAAGTACGATTGGCCTTGCGTTTGATTTCAGAAGCTCTTCTTCGTAATCTGAGCAGACACAGAATTCTCTTATTTGCTCACTGTTTCTGAACATAACAGCAAAAGGCTTTTCTTCTCTTTTTTTAATCTCCCGGAGCTCCGAGCACGCATCATCTGAGAATGCGCTACATGCAAAGTAGTATCCGCCTGTTCCTTTTAAAGCAATAATGTCTTCGGTATTTAAGTGCTCAATTGCTTTTTTGATTATTGTTTTATTATATTGCTTATTATTTCCTTTTGAGTCGATATTTATACAACCATTAAGTTCTAAATATGGGCCGCAGTCGTGGCATGAAATCGTCTG
>CAYRVM010000120.1:0-3732 GCA_964427575.1 uncultured Oscillospiraceae bacterium
CTGGATGCGCTGAGAACGAACCAATCATTTTCCAACAAGATAATACGGGAAATGCCATGATAAAAGACGAGAAAATTTTTCAATTAGGATTTAATGTAAATACAGAAGCCGATTTTAACTCAATTACCTCAAATGAATATTTAAAGCCTCTTAACATGTCTACAGAAAGTATTAAGTGGGTCTCAGTAACTCCAAAAAAGCCTCAAGGGAGACCTCTGAAGGTTGGATTCTCTCAAATGGAAGTCAATAACGTTTGGCGAATATATGAAAATGCTTCAATATTTGAGGAAGCAGAAAGGCTAGGCATTGATATTGTTTACAGGGATGCTAATAGTTCAATTAAAAAACAAAATAGCGACATTATTGAGCTAATCGCGGAAGGGGTAGACTATCTTATTATTGCACCAAGGGAATACTATGGATTGAGAGATGCTTTGAAGGCAGCAAGAGATGCCGATATTCCAGTTATATTAATTGACAGGAGTGCCGATGGAGAGCCAGGTGTCGATTATGTTACTTGCATAATGGGTGATTTTTTTGAAGTAGGACAAAGAGCAGCAACAATATTAGCCAAAAAATATAATAATCAGAAAATATTTGTGTTCGAAGTATCAGGAACTATTGGATCTTCTGTTTCTCAAGATCTATCAGCGGGATTCCGGAGCGTTTCAGACCCATTAGGATGGGAAATAGTTACTGTTGATGGTAATTTTGATCGAGCCGCTTCTGTTAAGCCAATCGAATCAGTTCTTCAGACGGATAAAGATAAAATACAAGCGGTTTTTGCACATGTAGACGATTCTGCAATAGCAGCACTACAAGCGCTTAAGGCGGTAGAAATGAAACCAGGGACTAACATTGAACTAGGCGAAATTCCGATTGTTTCAATGTGTGGATATAAGGATGCAATGAAAGCGATTATAGCAGGTGAGATGTTAGCAACAATAGAGTGTTCACCGAAATTCGGACCAATTGTATTTAAGTATATAAGTGCACTTGAGCAGGGTCAAGCTATCCGATCACGAATTGTTATGCCTGGGAAGACATACGATATTACAAATTCAGAAGAACTAATAAATACAGAAGGATATTAAAGAGGAAGACGAAATATGAAGAGCATAATTTCAATAATAAGTAAATATAAATACTCTATTCGCAAGAGCTTATTATTATATTTTGTTTTATTTGCATTAATTCCAACGATATTGATTACTTCGGTATATTCTTATTTTTCCTCTAATTATATCGACAAGGTAACTACAGAGCTAGGGGTATCGATGATT
Source organism: uncultured Oscillospiraceae bacterium (assembly GCA_964427575.1). Taxonomy (GTDB): domain Bacteria; phylum Bacillota; class Clostridia; order Peptostreptococcales; family Anaerovoracaceae; genus JBAWWY01. The sequence goes on from CAYRVM010000120.1 coordinate 1,284, forward strand.
GACCGTGCAAGCGCGGAGCTTGAATCTTTCTTCTCGACAATTACTAGAGTTGGAGACATAGCGGCAACGAATCAGAGGATTCAGGAAGCACTTAGAATTCGCTATCAAGAAGATATTGGTTTGAGATATTCAAAGGATATAGAAAACGATGGTGAGCTATATTTTGCTAATTACTTGCAACCAGAAATACTTGGATTAAATGTTCTTGGGGATAATTTAAACGAATTCAAATCACATAATAGAACTTTTATAAATCAAAACCATACTGAAAGATATTGGTATAAAAAAATAAGAGAAAGCAAGGACTATGTATGGTTTCCACCCCACGTGGGGCAGTATGCAAATATTAGCGCTGGAGAAACTGTAATAAGCTGTGGAAGACCAATTGTTGATAAGGCAACAGGGGCAGTTACTGGCATTGTATTAATAGATGTTAGAGAAGATGTGCTTCGTGATATTGCCAGCACACAACTAGGCGAGACTGGATATATTATAATATTGGATGAGCGTAACAATGTAATATATAGCCCATTAGGTTTAACTGGCTCATTAATCAATCTATCTAAATTAATTGGAAATAAGAAAGAGGGCACAATTGTCACTTCCATACATATGGAAGGATCATTGTTGCCAATTGAAGAGAAAGTAATAACAACATATAAGGAAATGCCATTGACTGGGTGGAAGCTGATGGGAATCATTCAAGTAAAATCAGTCAACACGTGGGGTGATCTGCGTACATGGCTAATTGGACTTATATTTCTTTGTATTATAAGCATTGCATTCTTAGCGGCGTGGAGTTTATCTAACAAAGTCACAAATCCAGTAAGAAATCTAATGAAAGCCATGAAGAAAGTTGAAGATGGAGATTTAAATGTTAGCATTAAAGAGGATGCATATGAGGAAGTTGCAGAATTAAGTTTGAGCTTCAATAAAATGATACAGGAAATCCAAGTTCTTCTTGATAACACAAACGAAGAGCATATTAAATTGAGAAAAGCCGAACTTAAAGCGCTGCAAGCACAAATTAATCCTCACTTTTTATATAATACCTTAGATTCAATTCTTTGGCTAAATAGAACGGGTATGCGCGATGAAGTGCAAACACTAGTCGAATCTTTAACTACATTCTTTAGAATAGGAATCAGTAAAGGAAAAGACATAATCACATTGAGGGAAGAATTGGATCATGTAGAGAGCTACCTAAAAATTCAATCCATTAGATATGCCAATAAATTTGATTATTCAATTTGCGTAGAAGATAGCATGCTAGATTATAAAATTCCAAAACTGGTTCTTCAGCCATTGGTTGAGAATGCAATCTATCATGGGGTGAAACTTATATTTGGAAAAGGTCATATAACTGTGACGGTTAAAGATTTAGACACTTTGTGGGAGATATCTGTATCTGATACAGGTAAAGGAATGCCAGCAGAAAAGTTACAGTTGTTGAATAAATACCTTCAAGGAGATAAGGAAGCGGAATTAAATATATATGGAGTAGCAAATGTTAATGAGCGATTACAAATAATATTTGGAAAAGAAGCAGGCTTAATTTATGAAAGCGAAGAGGGCGTAGGGACAAAAGTTACAATGAGACTTCCAAAAGAGATCGATACCCTAGATGAATAAAAAGGCAAAATTGCATTTTAATAGGAAGTTATATAAAAATTAAAAGAAATTCAAAATAAAGTGATTAGTTAATTCTCATCCTTTGCTATAGTATTATGGCATAAAAGAAAGCTATAAAATTAAGAGGGTGAAAAAATGAAAGCAATTGTAAAAACAAAAGAAGGGAAGGGCAATGTCTGCCTTATGGATGTTGTAGAACCTAATCCAAAGGCGAACGAGGTAAAAATTGAGGTAATAGCAGCTGGCATATGTGGAACGGATATTAAAATCTATCACGGTGATGCTTGGAGCAACCCACCGGTAGTGCTTGGGCATGAATATAGTGGAATTGTCGTTGAAGTTGGAGCAAATGTAAAGACAGTCAAACCTGGAGATAGAGTTGTTTCGGAAACGGGACAAATAATATGCGGGCACTGCTTTTACTGCAATACTGCCAATGAACTTATGTGTCCAGAACGGCTTTCAATTGGATATGGAGTTAACGGTGCTTTCACTAAATACTGCGTTGTGCGCGAAGAAATTGTTCATAAACTTCCAGATAGTATTAGTTTTGATGAGGGAGCGCTCTGCGAACCAGCGGCTGTTTCTGTACATGCAGTTTTTGACACTGTAAAATTATATCCTACGGATTTAGCAGTTATTATGGGGCCAGGTCCAATTGGTCTACTTGTTGCACAAATTGTAAAAGGCTTCGGATGTACTACAGTAATTACTGGAACAGATATGGACAAAGAACGCTTAGTAGTTGCAAAAAAGTTAGGGATTGACTATGCAATTAATGTTAGCGAGGAAAATATTCGCGAAATAATTGACAAAC
>CAYRVM010000120.1:3742-5125 GCA_964427575.1 uncultured Oscillospiraceae bacterium
GCACAGGATCAGGATTCGCGATAAATAGTGGGCTTAAATGTCTAAAGAAAATGGGAAGCTTGGTACAACTTGGTCTCACAAAGCAAAACTTAGAAATTGAATATGGCTTACTCACGCAAAGAGAAATTAGTATTATTGGGACATTTGGTCATAGATGGAAATCCTGGGATGCGGCAATTAAATTAATTGAACAAGGTAAAATAAATGTCTCAGAGCTAATAACGCACCACTTTACTTTGGAGGAATGGGAGCAGGCATTTGAAGTAGCAGAGAAACAGCAAGGTATCAAACTGCTGTTTCATCCAAAGGATTAGAACCTATGGAAACATTAGAAGAAAAATTAAGGGAAGTATTTGAAAAAAATCATGGAATACTAAAGCTAATTCCATCGTTTGTCTGCAGAAAGTATTCAAAACCAGGAAAGCGGCTTAGGCTTCATCCAGATGATTACTATGCATACGGCATTGAGCGTGGAGCTATTAAGGTTAGATATTTGTCCAGCGTCATATGGGGAGGATCAAGCTCTCTAGCTCCTCCTGATGAAGGACTCAGCTACGTTTCTTTGTCAGATAATCCAAACAATAAAATCTTATTTAAGGATTCTATTAATTTTCTTGGGAAGGAACTTATTGGGGATGAATTATGGTCAAAATATAAAACATTTCCAATGCATTCCAAATTCTTTGATTTCAATGGACCACTTTTTCATCACCTACACCTAGACTTTGCATCGGCGGAAAGAGTAGGCAAGATTGGCAAGCCAGAGGGATATTTTTTCCCAATCCAGCATAATAGTCATGAGGGAGATTTCCCCTTCACCTTCTTTGGTCTCGATCCTGATGTAACAAAAAAGGAAGTGAGAAATCGACTTGAGCTATATATGAAGGGAGACAATAGAATTACTGAACTTTCCAAGGCTTACAGAATACAACCTGAAACTGGATGGTTCACTCATCCCGGAGTGTTGCATGCCCCAGGATCATATCTCACTTACGAACCTCAATGGAATAGCGGGGTAACATCAGTCTTTGAAAATGTAACAGCGGGAGAAGTAAACCCCTACGATTTTTTAGTAAGTGATTGCCCACCAGACAAGAAGAACGATCTTGACTATATCTTTAGTTTGCTTGACTGGGAGAAAAACACAGACCCACATTATAAGAAAAACAACTTGCGACCCAAAATAAAAATTGTATCATCGGAAGAATACGATGAATTCTGGATAATGTATGGAAATGATTTTATTTCTGCTAAACAGTTAGTTATTAATCCCGGCAAGACAGCAATTGTAAAGGATGCCGCCGCATACGGATGTATCTTGGTTCAAGGTTATGGCCAGTTTGGGGATTATCAGTGCGAGACCCCAGAGATGATACGATTGGG
>CAYRVM010000121.1:0-3599 GCA_964427575.1 uncultured Oscillospiraceae bacterium
CTAATTTATACGGTGGGATTCTATCCGAAAGTCTTCCTGCATATGGGGATAAAGCTGCCATAATGAGTGGTTGGCAAATTAGAACCAGCCCAGCTATCTGTGAGTCAAAATGTAATACCAACTGCAAGAAAATTGATAGGAGATATCCTAGCGCAAATGTTGCTCCATAATTCATTAAAGCTGCTAGATTTGAGAGTAAGTATGCCTGGTTTTTATAAAAAAGCCTTACTTCAATTATTGGATGTTTAATCTTCAACTCATGTTTTATAAATACAAACAAAAGTATCAACCCACCTGCAATAAGAAGCCATGCATAACTATTTGAGGTTATAGATGATAACCCATACATTATCGATAGAATCATAAATACATAAAGAAGATTCCCAATCCCGTCCATTTTCTCTGCTTTTGCTTCGGGCTCTTTGTTTTCCAGTTTTTTATATGCAATAAAGGAAATTATTAAGCCAAGCACAAAAGTGACAATAAAAATTGAACGCCAGCCCACATAATGGTTTAATAGACCACCGAGGACCGGGCCCGCGGTTAGTCCAAGATAGGTTGAAGATACCGAATATCCGAGTACGACTCCTCTCTTTTCTGGGGGAAAGGCGCTGATTAGAACTGCTGTGTTGGTGCTGAATATCATTGATGCACCCACGCCTTGGAGAACTCTGCAAACCAAAAGGCTTGCCATCGACCATGATATTGCAGACAAACCAGAGAAAATTGAAAATACCAGAATTCCAAGGACTAGTGTTCTCTTCCTCCCAGTAATATCTGAAAGCCTTCCGAATGGAACCGAAAAGGCTGCAGAAGATAATATATAGCCGGTTACTACCCAGCCTATCATAGCCGCGCTAGTTTTAAACTCAATCCCAATCGCTGGAATCGAAAGATTAAGCGCGCTCCCAATAAACGTTGTTAGAAATGCCGTAATTACGACAACAGACAATGTAGTCTTTTGTATTGCATTCATATTTTGTTACCTTATTTCTTTGATATTTATTAATAATATATTTTAATTACTTGCATATAATACAGCAATTATGCTCAAATTTCAATCGTTCCAAGGCTTATTGTTCAATTTCCTTCATAGAATAAACATTTAAAAGTTTCACCTAACGTTCATAATCAGACTATATTCTCTTCACATAACCTTGTTAAAGTAAGCATGTAAGGTAAAGCAAATCATTAAACCTTACTTTCAATATAAAAAAGGAGAACATTATGAAAAAGAAGAATATAGTTTTAGCCAGTTTTGTGGCACTTACAATCCTAGCCTCATCAGGGGTAATGGCATTTGCTGCAACTGGGACAACAACAGGAACAGGAATAACAGGCGCCGGTTTCGGCGGAGCAAGAGGCGCTGGCGGCCCAGCTATCTTTGAAAATTTGACCGATGCTCAAAAGACACAATTACATGAAGATAGGGCCGCTGAGCTAAAGACAGCAATGACCAACTTAGTGGCAGATGGAGTTTTCACTCAAGCAGAAGCAGATGCATACATTGCTGCAACTCCAACAACACCTCCAACCGATAGAGTCGAAAAAGGCAACGCTGCTATACAAGCTTTAACTGCAGATCAAAGTGCAGCACTTCAAGCAAAAATAAAATTGCTTTCTGCCGATAGCCTTAAAGCTTTAGTAGCAGCTGGAACAATCACTCAAGCGCAGGCAGATGATATGGCTCTTAGGGGCGACAACCCAATGGATGGGCAAGGAAGAGGACATGGACCTGGAAATGTAGCTGATATTAAAACCGCACCTCCAGTTCAAGCTCAAAGAGCTAATGATTTAACTGAAGCTCAAAGAACAGCCCTTCATGATAGTAGAGTAGCGTTTGAAAAAGCTGCATTAGTAGAACTAGTAACAGAAGGCGTTATAACTCAAGCAGAAGCAGATGCAATAATTGCAGAAACACCAACAGCTCCTCCAGCTGAAAGGACAGCAAATGCAAACGATCCTATACAAAGTTTAACAGATGCTCAAAGGACAGCTTTACAGACTGAAATGCAAACTTTAGAAGCCGCTCACCTTAAAGAATTGGTAGCCGCTGGTACAATCACTCAAGAACAAGCAGATCAAATGGCCCTTAGAGGCCCAGGGCACATGGATGGTCCTGGTAGAGGCCATGCTCCAGATAGTAGTAACTAAGCTCGGAGCAACTTAAATCAAAAATCTAGTAGTGCAGATTTTTTCAAATAAAGATTGCCCCTGATCTCGCAAGAGCTCAGGGGCAATTCTCTCAATATTTGCATTTATGGGTTTCTAGAATAAAATGATTAGTTCTTAATCAAATTTGCATTTTCAAGCAATCTTTCAAATAATGCAACGACTTCCGCCCTGCTAATGTTTGCCTTTGGATTAAGCTTGCCCTTGAATCCCAATATTATTCCCTGCTCAACATTTGTTTCCACATATGCCTTCGCCCATTTTGATACTTGATCTTTATCAAGGAAGTCATTCAAGGTCTTCCCGCTTACAGTCTGCAATTTAGCAATCTTTGCCGCTTTGGTCATTATTACCATCGCTTCTTGTCTGGTTATCTTATTCTTAGGTTTAAATGTGCCATCTGAGTAACCAGTAACTAGCCCATAATCTTCGGCAATACTTGCGGAATCGTAGTAAGCACTTCCGAAAGATATGTCTGTGTAGTGATCTAATCCTACATGCGTCCTATATATTCCTAGGGCTTTCGTTACGATAGATGCAAATTCTCCCCTAGTTATCGCTCTGTCAGGTTCAAATTTATTATTACCAACTCCACTCACTATTAGCCTACCACCCATATTGTTAGCAGGATCCTTTGCCCATCGGTTTTCCATGTCTGAAAATGTAGTTGGATTCCAGATTATTGAATATGTTGAGTTGGTAAGGGAATTCAGTTTTGCAAAATACTTTTCCCCTACTTTAATTATTTCTGTAGGTATATGGCTGAAAGTGCCATCATCATTATATACAACACCCGTAGTAATCTTGCTCAAGTCCAGCCCCGCAGGAATTTCGAACATTTTCTGAGCGTAACTACTGAATCTCTCAATATTTATTTCTTGCTTAGTTTCAGAATTGATAGCTACTACCTCAAATGTCATAGGTGGTATCAAAACTTCATATCCTTGCAGTTCAGCGTTCTTCTCAATTTCGGCCAAGCTCGAAGCGCTAGGTTTTGTAATTATTACGTGTATTTCTACGTTGCTTAAATCCTCTTCAGTATTTAGTTCTTTAGCGATTTCTGGTATTTGGATTTCTGCAGCTGGGATAATATAGCTAACCTTGTCATCGATGACTTTCAATGAAAAATCTTCTTTTTCCATTTCACTAATTAAGTCACCTGTTAGTAAAACATCAGCCTTACCTATATCTGAGCCCACTACAGGTATCTCAACGATTTTGTCAACCAATGGGTTGTCTTTTTCTTGTTCGATTATACTCTCGATTTGTTTTGTAACTCCTTCTTCAGAAACACTAAGAGAAACTGCTTTTAATCCATCTTCTGTGCTTTCTGTTTGAGTACCTAAATTCTGTTGGACCCCATTTACGATTACAACAACCTGGGTTTCTGTATTTTTTGATTTAGGTCTATTAAATGGTGTCACAAT
>CAYRVM010000121.1:3609-5053 GCA_964427575.1 uncultured Oscillospiraceae bacterium
CACAATTTCAGAGGCAATTGAGTACGCTCCATTGCCAGACAGATTTGTTGCGTAAACTGTAAATGTATATATAGTTCCATTTGTAAGCCCAGTTATTGTTATAGGACTTGAGGTTGCCGAGGCAGTTATGCCGCCTGGGCTTGATGTTACGGTATATCCGGTTATTTCCGCGCCTCCGTTGTTTGTTGGCGCACTAAAACTGACTATCGCTTGTCCACTTCCAGCTTCCGCTATCACATCCGTAGGCGCATCAGGCACAGTGCTTGGTGTCACACTATTTGATGCGGCAGAGGTGCTTCCATTGCCAGCAGCATTTGTGGCAAAAACCTCAAATGTATATGCCGTTCCATTTGTTAATCCACTTACTGTTATTGGACTTTCAGTACCCGACGCTGTAATTCCGCCCGGGCTTGATGTTACGGTATATCCGGTTATTGTGGCTCCACCGTTATTATCTGGCACATTAAAGATAACCTCTGCCTGTTCATTTCCTATAGTTGCCGAAACCTCTGTTGGAGCTCCTGGTATGGTGCTAGGCGTCACACTATTTGAAGAAGTAGAGGGATCGCTATTTCCATTTGCATTAGTTGCATAAATCTTAAATGTATATGCAGTCCCATTTGTCAAACCAGTTACAGTAATCGGACTTGATATTGCCTAAGCAGTAATCCCCCCTGGACTTGATGTAACTGTATATCCAGTTATCTCTGAACCTCCGTTGCTTCCAGATGCTGTAAAGCTAACTTCAGCCTGTCCATTACCACTCACCGCAGTTAAGTCAGTAGGTGGAACAAGGGATGTTGAAACTGTAATCGTTTTGCTTGCTAGCGAATTGTCGGCTTCAGGATTGTCACCACTCATTCCTCCAAACTCAACGATATACCCAACTGTACCTGTATTATTACCAGAATAATCATTCCATGCTCCGCTAGAAGCAATCATGTGTAAATAATTTTCGCCATTTGCCTTTCCAATATTATTTTCCGCCCAATCATTCGGTTCATTAGCTGAAAAGTTTTGATAAAATCCAGTCTCAACTGAATAAACTCCTATACCCGTTCCTGCTATAGTATATGGATTTTGGGTCATAAATTTAGTTCCACTATATCCATATGTCGTAACTTCGCCCTCAGGACCGGTAACCCAGTACCATTGTTTATCGTGTCCATCATCCGTCGCCCCTAGCCAACCATCTCCAGCGCATTTAGATGCAACAAACTGGTTTTCAGCTAATGAGGTAATTGTTGCCAGGTATCCTTTTCTTCCAAGATAAGTAGTAGCGCTCGCTAGACTTGCTGCTTCAAACCATGTTTTCCCAGAAACAGATACGAATTTATAGTAATGCCCAGTCGCAGACAACTTATACGATGTTGCTCCTGTGTCCGTTGAAAATGTTATGGATCTTGAATTTACTGAATTGCTTGTTGATGAGAATTTAATAGAT
>CAYRVM010000122.1:0-5043 GCA_964427575.1 uncultured Oscillospiraceae bacterium
ATTTTGTCATCGAAGCACGAAGTGCGAGATGCGCCGCGTGTTTTCGACTAAACACACCCCCGCCTCTGAACTACTATAGCTTTGCCAACTCAATAGCGATGTTCGCCGCCACCTTCACGTTCGAATACACCAACTGCTTGTTCGCAAATAAACTCTTATTTCCAGTTGTTTCATGAAGCTTGGCTAGGATGAAAGGCGTCATTTCTTTGCCCCTGATTCCCTTTTCGAAAGCCTCAGTAACCACGTTATCTATAGCGCTGTTAATGAACTCAAATTCCATTTCATATTCAACCGGAATCGGATTGGCAATAACCATACCGCCCTTGAGTCCTAGATCCCATTTTGTCTTGAGCGCTAGTGCGATTTCTGCATAAGAATCAGATCTGTAGTCTACTGAAAAACCACTTTTTCTAGTGTAAAACGCGGGGAAATCATCTGTCTTATATCCAATTACTGGAACTCCTTGAGTTTCTAAATATTCTAGGGTAAGGCCAATGTCCAAAATTGATTTAGCACCGGCACATACAACCGCTACATCTGTATTTGCGAGCTCCATTAAGTCAGCTGATATATCAAATGTCTCCTGTGCAAATCTATGAACGCCACCGATTCCACCTGTAGCAAAAACTTTAATTCCAGCCAAGTTGGCGCAAAGCATTGTTGTGGCAACGGTTGTCGCTCCATCTATTTTTTTGGCTATTAGCATGGCCATATCTCGCCTGCTAGCCTTTTTTATCTTATTATTTTTGCCCATGTACTCAAGTTCATCATTTTCTAATCCGATCTTGATTTTGCCTCCGATTATAGCAATCGTGGCCGGGATCGCTCCCTCTTCTCTAATAATTCGCTCTGAATTCCTTGCGCTTTCAACATTTTCTGGGTAAGGCATACCGTGAGAAATGATTGTCGATTCCAATGCTACAACCGGCTTATTTTCAATTAAAGCTTGCTTAATTTCCTTTGTGATTTCAATGTATTGTTCTAACATAACTAACTCCTTTTATATCTTGCTTACAATATCCAAAATATTTTCTTCACTGATATTTGGGCTCACTGTGTTTTCATCAGCTAGAGTGATAATTGAAAATGCGGATGCAACTTTTGCTGTGTAGTCTAAATCAAAGTCTTTTATAAATGAATATACTGTGCCCGCCATGAATGCATCCCCTGAACCGGTTGTGTTTACTATTTTGGGCGCGTTAGCCTTAAAACTATTGCTATAATCGCCTTCCCTGTAGTAAACTCCTTCTTCCCCCAATGTAATGAATACTCTCTTTACTCCTTGGTCAATTATTGAGTCTGCCGACTTTATTAAAGTTTCCTTATCTATAATTTTAATGTCCGTCAAGAATCCGGCTTCAAGCCTGTTGAGCTTCAAAGTGTGAATTCCTTTTAGCTTGTTCTTTATTTTTTTACACTTTGGTGAAGATACAGGATCAATAAAAATCGGAATGTGATTATACTTTTCTAAAATATAGAAAATCACTTCAACGCTAACTCCAGTATCAAGGACGATTACTTTGGAATTATTTATTAATTCATATTTTTCTTTCAGATGTTCTGGGCTCATCATTTCTAAAACAACAAGGTCTGAAATTGCAAGTTCCATATCTCCTTGCGAATTCATAATATCCAGATATATCGAAGCATTCATTTCGGGGAATATTATGGTTTCAGACATATCGATGCCCATTTCGCCGCAAGCGCTTAAAAGCCATTGGCTATTAGCGTCTCCGCCGATTGAACTTATAAGGTGGGGCTTCAAACCAGCCCTCGCCAAATTTTCAGAGATGTTTCTTCCAACTCCGCCTAAGCAAAATTTTACCTTGCCGGGATTGGACTCTTTGGGCATGATTTGGTCAAAGGAAAAGCCATGTATGTCTACATTGGCTGCTCCGATTATTGTAATTTGGTTTGTATTCAATTTGCTTCCTCAGTTTTTCTAAGTTAATAATCCTGGTTTGCGGGATTATTATTTTTCTTGCTGCCTTATTTTATTTATGTGTGCTGTCTTACGAGATGCATAAATTACCAAGCCTATTATGGTTGCAACGTATGGAATGGTTTGCACGAATTCCGCTGGCACGCTGAGTGACTGCAGGTTGTTTGACAATGCGTCCGCGAATCCGAAGAGCAGCGAGGTCAAGAAGGTTCCCATCGGTGTTGCCCCGCCCATAGCTTCAGCCGCAAGGGCGATAAAACCCCGACCAGCGGTCATATTCTTGGCGAACCAGGAAACATATCCCATCGACATATATGCGCCACCCATGCCCGCTAAGACACCACTGACGATTAGTGCAAAATACTGGATCTTTATAACGCTGATACCAACCGAGTCGGCGGCGTCGGGGTTTTCCCCAACCGCTCTCACCTTAAGCCCTAGTGGTGTTTTATAAAGGAAAATATAAACTATAATCACTGAAATCATAGCTAAATATGTAAGTGCGTTATGATTTGAGAATATAGCTCCAATGTAAGGGATTTGATCTATAACTGGCAATGGTATCTTTGGAATAACTTTGCTAGCTAGCGAAGATGAAATACCTCTATCATGTGCGATTAGATATAACGCGAAAATGGTTCCGCCACTTGCCATCAAGTTGATTGCAATACCTGATAAAACGATATCGGTCTTTAAATTTAAAGCAAAATATGCAAGCAAGAGGCCTACTAAACCACCGGCAATCATAGCCGCAAGTAGCCCAAGCCATGCACTTCCTGTTGCTGCGCTTACAACTACTCCAGTTAGAGCCGATATAAGCATTATGCCTTCAAGTGCAATATTTATTACGCCCGCTTTGTCCGCTATCAGGCATCCTAAAGCTGCAAACAATATCGGAGTGGTAACTCTTATAACTCCATATCCAAAACTGGCAGAGAAGATAATATCAATAAATTGATTCATTTATTTAACCTCCTTTACTGCATCGCCAAGAGTATCTTTGGCATCATTGAAGGTTAATTTGTGTCTATATTTTGCTAAGAAGCTGTTTGCTACAATTAGAACTATCATAACCCCTTGAATAATTGCTATGACGTCATTTTGAACATCAGACATTCTGGACATCAAATCTGCCCCTATCCTCAAATATGCTAAGAAAAAAGCTGCAATCGGAACTAAGGCCGGGTTATTTCTTGCTAGGATTGCTACGATAACTCCATCCCAGCCGTAACCAGGAAGTGACTGCCATGCAAATCTGTTATACATACCAAGAAGCTCTGTTGCTCCGCCTACTCCGGCTATAAATCCGCCGATAAGCTGAGCAGTTAAAATTACACTCCCTGTTTTAATTCCAGAGTACTCGGCAAATTTTATATTTTCTCCGGTGAGGATAATTTCGTAACCTCGCTTGCTTTTATACATATAGTAATACGTAAGCACCGTCATTATTGCCGCGATTATTATTCCAAAATGAATTCGAGTGCCTGGAATAATCGGAGGCAGCATTGAAGTAGCTAAGAAAGGCATCGAAACCATAGCCCCAGCGTTTACATCTCTAAAGAAATAATTTATTAAATATAGCCCTATGAAAAAGGCAACATAATTCAGCATTAGGGATGAAACCAGCTCGCTGGCGCCCCACCTTACTTTAAGGATGGCAGGTATGCCTGTGATAAGCGCCCCCACCAAGCCTCCGATTAGAATTGCCACCAATGGATGAATCACCACCGGAAGTGCAACCTTCATGGCAATTATTGCGGCGCCTATAGCACCCGCGAAAAAGGCGCCCTCCGCCCCAAGGTTGAACTGGCTGGCTTTGAACATTATACTTACAGCCAGACCTGTGAATACCAAAGGTATAGTCATTTCTATTACATTTCCGAAATGCCTAACGGTACCTAGCGGCCCAATCAATAAAGATTGAATTGCAATTAGCGGTTCCTTGCTTACAAGGAAGATTATGATTATTGCGATAAACAATGCAATTCCAATAGCAAGAACTGTTCTAAGTATATCGAATTTTAGATTTTTACTCATATACAACACCTCTTACTTCTTCGTCGGATTGCTTCCTAACCCCTAGCATATATAACCCAAGTTCTTGTTCCGTTACCTTGTCCGTATCTGCAAAATATGCTGCTATTTTACCTTCATACATTACGATCAGACTGTCGCTTAATTCCATTACCTCATTTAAATCTGCTGATATTAAGAGCACTGCGCTATCATCATCTCTCAACTCAACTAGCTTGTTTCTAATAAATTCCGTTGCCCCTACATCAATTCCTCTGGTTGGTTGATCTGCTACGAGAAGTTTCGGCTCTGTAGAGAACTCTCTTGCTACAACTACCTTTTGAATATTCCCTCCAGATAGCATCTTTACATTCTGTTTGGGGGAATTGCATTTAATTTTATAGTCACTAACTAATCCCGTTGTAACTTCTATAATCCTCTTTATATCCATTAGGATACCCTTGTTCATATCTTTTTTGTCGTAAGTATTTGATATTAAATTTTGCTCAATAGTCAGGTTCTCCGCAACTCCATAAGTCATTCTGTCCTCAGGAATATGGGAAGTTCCCAAATTTCTAATTTCTTTAATACCAAGGACGGAAATATCCTGACCCTCAATGAACACTTTATTTTTTCCACATTTTAAAAGGCCTGTAATAGTTTCCACCAATTCTCTCTGACCATTGCCTTCAACTCAAGCAACTCCCAATATTTCTCCATTTCTAACGCTAAATGAAATATTGTTTAAAGCCTTCTTCCCAAATTCATTTACGTAAGTAAGATTTTGTACTTTCAAAACTACTTCTTTTGGTTGCGCTTTATCCTTATTGACAGTTAAAATTACGTCTCTCCCAACCATGAGTCTAGAAATGTCTTCTTCGGTAACATCCTTTACAAAATGAAGACCAACGTTTCTTCCATTTCTCATGATAGTAATTCTATCGCAAAAGTGCTTAACTTCTTCTAATTTGTGTGAGATAAAAATAATCGTATATCCTTTATCTTTCAATATGAGAAGTTCTTTAAACAATTCTTCTGTTTCTTGTGGGGTTAAAACTGCGGTAGGTTCGTCAAGTATTAGTATTTCA
>CAYRVM010000123.1:0-5030 GCA_964427575.1 uncultured Oscillospiraceae bacterium
TTGAGAACAAGCTTCGCCTGCGAAAGTAGGTTCAAATGGTGAGTAATGGAAGGCTTACTAATTTCGAAGTGCCCCCAGATATCACCCGCGCAAAGATCGTTATTCTTTAAGAGTCTCAAAATTTCTCTCCTAGTTGGATCTGAGAGAGCTTTAAAAACATCGTTCATAGTATTTCTCCTAAGTAATCTTACATTGCTAAAGCTAGCAATAGTCAATAAGATTTAAACCGCAATATATTTAGATAATTATCTAAATATATTATACAAAGCTCGTTTCGAATTTGCAATAAAAATTTTAATAATCGCAATACTTGATTCGAATATAATCTAGGATATATTACACAGGCAATTGCATTAAGCCAATAATTTATATATAATTCTAAAGTAAAGTCCACCCATTTTTGGGGCTAAATTTTGGAGGAAACATGAAAAAGTTTTTTAAACTAACAGCATTCGCCATATGGATGTATGGATTTATATTCTACATGTGGGCTTATTATACTAGGGTAAACAAGGCAAGGATAGTTGGAGATGTAGGAAATGAGATCGATGAGATCAGAAAGCTACAACACAAATGGGGCTTGGGAGTAACCGGACATTATAAAATTAAAATTAATGTTTCGGGATTAGAAAAAATTCCCAATGAGCCAGTTCTGTTCGTTTCAAACCATCAAAGCTTTGCAGATATTCCTATCTTCGTAGCAGCTATTGATAGACAGATCGGATTCATTGCAAAATATGAGTTATCTAAGATACCACTTTTCGGTGATTGGATAAAAGCTGTAAGAAGCGTATTCATTCATAGAGGTGCAGGAAGAGAATCCCTTAAGGCCATCGAAGAAGCCACAGAACTTTTAAACAAGGGCTATACATTGGGTGTTTTCGCTGAAGGTACAAGGAGCAGAGGTCCAAATACTCAGGAATTCAAGAAAGGTAGTCTAAGATTAGCCGTGAAAGCTGGTGTTAAAGTGGTACCCGTTGCGATTAACGGTTCGTACATTTCATTTGAAAAAAATGGTTACCCAACTCCGTGCACAGTTGAATTTGTAGTTATGGACCCAATTGAAACAGTTGGTTTGTCAAGACATGAAAGCTCAAATCTTGCTGAAACCGTTGAAGCAATTATTAGGAATAAACTTGACGATCTGCAAAATGATTTAGCAAACAAAGAAAAACCTAGCATATAAACTTAAAATTATATAAATATCCTAACTATTTATATAATTTTCAAATATAATCTTGGCAATTTCATTTGTAGACTTACCATCAGTATTTATAACTGCAAAAGAGGCTTCTAAATAAGCTTCTTTTCTTTTTTCATAAAGTGAAGAAAACTTAATAAACCTTTCCTCTTCGCTACTCTCGTCTAAAAAAGCAAATGGACGATTTGAATCTTCCTTGACCCTTTTAAAAAGCGTATTAATATCACACTCCAGAAAAATGGCGGAGTTTGTTGCCTTAAGCACTTCCACGTTTAAAGAATCGTGAATAATACCGCCGCCGCAGGAGACTATAATGTTTTTTCTTTGAACTAAAGAATCGAGAAGTTTGCTCTCTAGATTTCTGAAATGATGCTCTCCTCGCTTGATAAAAATGTCTCTGATTGCTGCTCCATCTTCAATTTCTATTTCTTTATCCATATCTATAAACTCAAATCCAGAAAGTTTGCTTAGAAGTTCGCCAACTGTTGATTTACCAGAGCCCATAAAACCTATTAAAAATATTTTGTTCTTCATGTTTTCTCCCCATTAATGCTTATTTGAACTTAAATTTAAACAAATATGATTGTAATCTTGTTCCAATAAATGTATATTATAAGTAAAATATTTACATCCAATTATACTTATTTCAAGGCACATTGTAAACATATCAAGAATAAGGAGGCATAATATGGAAAAACCAGTATTAGTTGTAATGGCGGCCGGAATGGGCAGTCGCTATGGTGGATTAAAACAAATAGATCCGGTTGGTCCAAACGGGGAAGTTATTATTGATTATTCGATCTTTGACGGAATTAAAGCAGGATTTGAAAAAGTCATTTTCATTATAAAAGAAGAATTACTAGATGATTTTAAATCGACAGTTGGCAAAAGGGTATCAAGCCATATTAAAGTGGAATATGTTTTTCAAAAGCTAGAGGATATACCAACTCCATTCAAGGTTCCAGCTGATAGGGTTAAACCCTGGGGAACATGTCACGCTATTTGGAGTTGTAGAGATGTCATAAATGGTCCCTTTGCGGTTATAAATGCGGACGATTATTATGGGGAAGAAGCATTCAAGAAAGTATTTGATTTCCTTAGTGATTCAGTTAATGAACAATCAAATTTACACTGTATGGTCGGCTACAAAATTGAGAATACTTTGACAGAAAATGGCCATGTAGCAAGGGGCGTTTGTGAAACCTCGGATGATAATTACCTTGTAAAAATAGTCGAAAGACTCAAGATTCAAAGAATGGACAATAAAATCAAATTTACTGAAGATGAAAAAACATGGGAAGAAGTAAAAGAAGGCACGACAGTTTCAATGAACCTTTGGGGATTTAAACCTAGCATCATAGATGAAATTGATCAAGGATTCAGATTGTTTTTAGAAAAACTCTCTGAAAAAGACCCGCTAAAGGCTGAGTATTTTCTACCCGCAGTTGTTGAAGAACTATTGCAGGCAAAGAAAGCTCGTTTCAAAGTGCTTCAATCCAATGACAAATGGTTTGGTGTAACATACAAAGAAGACAAGCCTCTTGTTGTCAAAGCTATTAGAGACATGATTGAACAGAAAATCTATCCAAGTAATTTGTTCTAGCTTAAATTATAATCTTATTTAAACTATTGAAAATTAAGCTATTTTCTAGATTGTTAATGGCTTGTTTTTAATATATAGTGATAATATTAAATCAAAAATCTATTAGTGTTTATTTGAGAAGGAGGTATGAAGAATGTCGGAAAAAGGTGTCAAATACGCAAGTTCATTTAAGGAGCAGTTTACCGTTCGTGGAATGATTTGGGGTATTATCGGGTCAGCAGTTATCACAACTAGTTCAATGTACGTAGCTCTTAAAATGGGTGCATTGCCTTGGCCAACTATTTTCGTTGCTGTAGCGTCCATGGGTATTTTAAAGCTTATGGGAAATACTAATATCAACGAAATAAACGTTACCCACACTGCCATGTCAGCTGGAGCTATGGTTGCCGGCGGTGTCGCTTTCACAATACCAGGAATTTACATGTTAGATAAAGCCGCTGTTGTGAGCAATGCACAGATGCTCTCAGTAACTTTAGGCGGTGTAATTCTAGGTCTTATTTTTACAGCACTAATTCGTAAATATTTCGTAGTGAGTCAGGCATTGCCTTATCCAATGGGTATTGCTGCCGCTGAAACCCTGATTGCTGGGGATGAAGGTGGAAAGAAAGCAATATTACTTGGAGCAACAATGGTAATAGTTGCAGTATTTGTAGCTATTAGAGATTGGTTCATGCTAATACCTGGAGCAATATTTAATCAAGCACTAATGGCAAAAGGTATTCCTTTTGGTATGTGGATTGCACCAATGGCGGTTGCCATCGGGTATATTATCGGTCCACTATTTACTGGAGTATGGTTCCTTGGAGCTTTAATTGGCTTCTTTGGAATAAACTTGGCTGGTGTTTCCTTTGGTATATTTGCAGATCTTCCATCCGCTGATGCTTTCAGACAAAGCTTAGGTATTGGTGTAATGGTTGGAACAGGTATTGGAATACTAATCAAAGGTATTCTTCCTAAAGCTAAAGAAATTTATGGACCAATGTTCAGTAAGGGTATTGCAAAAGATGGAATCATTAGCTTTAGATGGGCTCCAATCGCAATGGTTTTATTAGCATTTGTATTTACTTTCATTTTGAACATGGGTATCGTTGCAAGTATAATAACTATCTTAGGTGTTTGGCTTACAACATCAATGTCTGCTCAAATCGTTGGACAGACTGGGATTAACCCAATGGAAATTTTCGGTATCATAGTTCTTCTTGTTGCAAAATTTGCAACAAGCATTGGACAGCTTGAAGCATTCTTTGTGGCTGGTATAGTTGCAGTAGCTTGTGGATTAACTGGAGATGTATTAAATGACTTTAAAGCGGGACACATACTTAAGTCTGATCCTAAAGCTCAGTGGTTTGCTGAAGCTATAGGCGGATTAGTTGGAGCAGTTGTTTCTGTAGTAGTTTTGATGGTAATGTTTAAAGCCTTCGGAGCTATGGGTCCAGATACAGCACTTCCAGCACCACAGGCAGCAGCTGTTGCAGCAATGGTCGGTGGCATTCCAGATATGACAGGCTTTATAATTGGACTTATCCTTGGTGCAGTTCTCTACGTAGTAAACGTTCCAGTAATGACTCTTGGGATTGGTATCTACCTCCCAATGTTCATTTCTATAACTGTAGCCGTAGGCGGATTGCTAAGATTTATCGTTAACAGAGTAGCTCCAGACTTTGCTAAAAAAGATACAGGAACAATAATTGCTGCTGGTCTTTTAGGTGGAGAAGGAATCACAGGCGTTGTAATTGCAATTATCATGGTGGTAATGGGAATCACAGCAGGCTAATTAAAAAAAATAGATATTTGATTTATTATTTATTAAACTCAACACAAGGTTTATTAAAGCGACAGCCGTCATTGGTTTGGCGGCTGTCGCAATTACAAGTCAAAGAAATTAGTTATAAGCTTAAGAAACTAAATATAAGCTAAAGATATTAAATATAAGCTAAAGAAATTAAATATAAGCTTAAGAAATTAAATATAAGCTTAAGAAATTAAATATAAGCTGCATTAGATAACTCAACAAAAAGAGAAATCAAAATCACCTTTTAAACAGGAGGTAAACTATAATGAAAGAAATTAACATTTCTGAGATAGAGGGATTTAAAATAGGTCAGGCGCAGGACAAGGAAGGCGCCACAGGCTGCACGGTAGTTATATGTGAAAAAGGCGCCTTCGCTGGCGTGGATGTTCGGGGCGGCGGCCCAGCGTCGAGGGAAACCGAGCTTTTGAAGCCCG
>CAYRVM010000124.1:0-2510 GCA_964427575.1 uncultured Oscillospiraceae bacterium
CTCCCAGACCAAGAAATGCCAATGTCGCTTCGGAAAGTATAGAGCCTGCGATAACAAGAACTGTGTTGGCGTATATCAGTGGCAATACATTTGGAAGTATGTGCACATATATAATTCGAAAATCAGATGCGCCAAGTGTTTTTATGCGCTCAATAAATTGACGCTCCTTTATGCTCAAAACCTGGGAGCGCACTATTCTTGCTGTAGCGGGCCAACTTGTAAAACCAATAACGATAATAGTTATTACTATATTCTGCCCAAGCACGGCTGCGAGGACAATGATAAGTGGAAGCACCGGCAAAGCGAGAAAGAAGTCGGTAACTCTCATCATCAAATTACTTAGGGAACCGGAATAGTATCCGGAAATCAATCCAAAGAAGGCGCCCACAATAATGGAAATTGCTGTGGCCATTAAGCCGACAAACAGAGATATCCTGGCGCCGACCAACAATGCCCTGAAGACATCACGGCCCATTTCGTCTGTTCCCAACCAATTCACTGAAGAAGGCGGAGAAAAAATCTGACTTGCGCTTGTGGCGACACTCTTAGCATCGAAAGGAAATATAATCGGGCCGAAAACACTAATAAGGATAACGGCAACCAATATTATAATGCCGGCTCTCCCCAGAGGATCGCCCCACATCTGTTCCCAGACCTGATTTTTAATCCTTTCGGGAACGTCTGCCTTTTTAATGTTGATTTTTTCCATCATAAGCTTTTCACCCGCGGATCAATTATCATATAGACTAAATCAGAAATAAAGTTTGAAATTATAGTAACCGATGCCAGCAAGAAAAAGCTTGCTTCCAAAATTGGATAATCACGTTTTAATACCGCATCGTACATAAGCATTCCCATTCCAGGATAGGAAAAAATTGTTTCCACCTGGATTGCGCCTCCAATAACGAGGCTGACATAAAGAGTTAGAGTGGTAACTATTGGTAGCATGGCATTTGGCAACGTATGGCGCCACAAAACCATATTAGCAGAAAGGCCTTTTCCCTTTGCCGTCAAGACATAGTCCTCTGTTAAAACATCGACCAAGGCGCTTCTTGTTATGAGGAAAAACTGCGCCATATCCACCACAACCAATGCAATGGTAGGCAAGATCAGATGTCTCGCAAAATCTGCAACCACATCCCAAATAGAAGCATAGCTCATCCCGGGAGTTAAAACTCCTGCTATTGGCAAGGCATGCATGAATACTCCAAAGACGATAATCAGCATCAAGCCTGTCCAAAATGTGGGAAGACTCCATCCGATCATGGAAGCAACAACTAAAACCCGGTCAGTCTTACTTCCGTGTTTCATCGCAGCAATAATGCCGGTTCCAATTCCAATCAAGACGACAATTATTGTAGCAACTGCGAGCAAGACAAGGGTGTTGAACAATCGTTCCGAAATAATGTCTATAACAGGTCTGCGATAGGTTATTGACATACCAAACTGTCCTGTTACAATATTTTTCAAATAAATCAAATACTGCATCCACTGGGGCTGGTCTAAGCCAAACAAATCTTTAAGTCTGGCAATAGCCTCAGCAGATAAGTTTCCTGACCGGGCGAGCAGCCTAAGCGGGTCGCCCGGAAGGATTCTAAACAATAGGAAGTTGAATGTCGCTATCGCAAACAAAGTAAGTAGGAGTTGTCTCAATTTTTTTAGTAGTTTAATTTTAAACATTAATATCCGCCTAACTTTTGTTTGCTATTTCTCAATTGCAGCTTTTGACTGCAGTTTTTTGATTATTGTTTTGATTACAATTTTTATTATTCTACTGGGGTAATATTTATGTAGTTGTCAAAGGTTATATTGTAGATTATGCCACCAGGGCTTTCAACCCAACCTGTCCAAGTATCGGTACGATATGCTTGAAGTTTGTCCTGATTCCATAAAACAAGGTAAGCGGAATCACCATAGAACATCTTCTGCATTTCATTTATTATTTCTTTTCTCTTGTTAACATCCATTTCTATAGATTGTTTTGAATATAGTTCATCATAAGCGGGGTTGGAATAATAAACGTCGTTATTGTTTCCAATTTGGCTTGTCAACGGAATTCCCATAAGGTATCCAGGATCTGCATAATCCGAATCCCAGCCCCAGACAAATAGGTCAAAGTCAGGAGAATCCACGTTGAAAATCATTCCTCCCATGGTATTTTCATCCATAGTAGTCAATGTAAGTTTAATGCCGGCTTTCTCAGCAGAGTCTCTGAAAAGTTGTGCTGCACGAACATCGACGGTAGTGGATTCAATTGCTATAAGCCTGAACGCCAAATCTTTTCCACCTTTTTCACGGACTCCGTCTCCATTTGTATCAACGTATCCAGCAGCTTCTAACATGGACTTGGCCTTTTCAATATTGTTGTCCATTAATTCCGCAGCAGGAACTTGATATTGCCATTCTTTCATTCCGTTTGGTATAAGTGTTGCTCCTGGGGCACCATGCCCAGCCAAAGCAATCTCAGTTATCTGTGTGCGGTCCATAGCGTAGCTCATTGCTTGTCGAAC
>CAYRVM010000124.1:2520-5026 GCA_964427575.1 uncultured Oscillospiraceae bacterium
ATTTTCCACTCCATTAAGACCTTCCCAGACTGTAGGCGAAACTTCTGTAACGATATCCACTTCTCCAGCTTTTAAAGCTTGAGCCAAGATATCTTCATTTCCATATTGAATAAACATTATCTTTGCTGGTCCAGGTGCATTTCCATAATAATCTGCATTTCTTTGTAAAGTTAAGGAAGAACCTTTCTGCCATTCTACAAAGGTCATTGGCCCAGTACCAACAGGGGTATCATTTGCAAAGGATTCAATATCGGCCGCAGTCATATTGCCCCAGATATGCATTGGAAGAATAGGAATTGTGTAGGCAAGATTAAAGGCCTGAGGTTTGCTGAAAGTCATGACTACTGTATTGTCATCAGGAGCCGTGATATCTTGCAAGAATTCTGTATATTGAGCAGCTTGCCCAATTTGATTATCTTTGATTATCTTGTAGGTTCCAACAACATCCGCAGATGTGAAGGCTTCTCCGTCCTGCCACTTCACTCCCTGGCGGAGCTTGTATGTTGCGGTTAGACCGTCAGCGCTGTACTCAAGACTTTCGGCAAGCCTAAATTCTAGTTGGAGGTTGGTGTCATAACTGATAAGAGGTTCATAAATTAAGTTCACAATTTGCAAAGCTTCAGTGCTATAGGTTGAAATCGGATTTAGGATATCTGGTTCTGAAGTCCACCCAACACGAAGAGATTTTTCCGACCCAATTGGTACGTTGGGCGCTCCACATGAGGAAAGTACAAAGACAAGCACGATAATAAGTGCTACGATTTGACGTTTTCTAAACATTATAGATCCTCCTTATAAACTAAATAAAAGTAAGTTATTGGCACGAATTGATTACGTAGTTATTTACTACATAATACCACCGTGATAATGTAATGTAAAAATGAAAAATATATATATTAAATATGCATTTCTTCTATATCTCGCAATAATTTCTTTTGATATAATAATTTATGAATATTTTTCAAATTGAAACATTCCTCGCTATAGTAAAAACTCAGAGCATCAGCCGTGCTGCCGAGTTGCTTTTCCTATCCCAGCCTACGGTGAGCCATCGTTTGAAAACATTGGAGGATGAGCTTAATATCTCGTTGATTGACAGAAGAAAGGGATATCGAGCAGTTGAAGTTACGCCAAAAGGAGAGCAGTTTGTACTTATTGCAAACCGATGGATGGAACTCTGGCAGGAGATTGAACTTTTAGCGGCACCAACTACAAAGCTTCCATTAAATCTGGGTTGTATGGATACCCTGAATGCCAATGTTCTTTCACCTTTATATAAGCAAATAGCAAGAAGCGACAATGCCGCATTGTTTGATTTGCGTATCAAGACTCAAGACACTAATGAGATCTACAATCTCATAGAAAACAGAGAAATCGACTTAGGTCTTGTTTTCACTAGCATTCCGTCGAAAAACATAATAATAGAACCGCTCTTTTCTGAAAAACTTTACATTATAAGAATGGCATCGGATGAGAATGAAATCCGGACTGCATATCATCCAAGCGAGCTTGATCCTGAAGCTGAGCTTTTTTTTAATTGCTCGCCAGGATACCAAGCATGGCACGACACCTGGTGGAGCCCCTCGGTAAAACCATATGTAAGGGTTGATACAGAGGCTTTGATTCTGGACTTTATGGATCGCCAGGATTTCTGGGCGGTAGTTCCAATTTCAGTAGTCCGAGCTTTTGAAAAGCACGCACACATAAAAGCTTATGAAATTCTATATCCGCCAGAAGATCGAATCTGTTACAGCGTAACTCACCGAACACCAAAGGAAACTCATTTTGATAGCATTCAAGTATTCGAAGCTCATTTGAGGACATACCTAAAGAGCCTGGGATTCCTAACCCTGATAGAATAAAGACCATGAATTACAATTTATAATTCATGGTCTTTTCAATATTAGTGTCGTTTCACATTTTCCCTCAAAATTCAGCTAAATCGTTAATAGGAGAATTTAACCAAAGTTATTAACTAAATCGAAGACTTTAAACTTATTGAGCCTTAGCTACAAAGACTTTGATTTTCTTTGTAAGGAAAATACATGTCAAGTTTGTAAGCAAGCCCATCAATATCAAGACATAAAAACTGGTTTGATAAGTTCCGCTACTTGTTTTAAGAGCACTTGCTAGAGTTGGGCCTATTAATGCTGCTATTAGCAGGCAAGTTACTCCCAAACTGAAATTACTTGAAAAATATTTAGAACCATATAGTTTATTCACAACGGCTGATGTTGAAACAGGGCATCCACCATAGCTGAAGCCCATAAGAGCGCATCCGAATAAAAGCAATGGCAAGCTTACGATCAAGAGGGAAACGGAAAGCACAATACCTGCTGAAAGCAAGGCGAGACTGTTAGTCCATAGTGTCTTATGCATTCCGATTTTGTCATAACTGATTCCTAAGATAACTCGACCAGCTCCGTTGAATACGGAAAAAGTTCCAACGGCTAAGGCAGCAGTAGCAGGAGCGGCACCAAGTTCCAAAACGCATGGAGCAATGTGC
>CAYRVM010000125.1:0-4971 GCA_964427575.1 uncultured Oscillospiraceae bacterium
GATTCTTAGAATCGTCATTAATTGTTCTTTTAATTAAGTATAAATAAATAAATATTAAAATATTGTCTGTAAATAGCAGGAAGAAAATCGGCTTCACTGCTGATTTTACGCTTTCGCCAACTCCGGTAAGTAAACCCGCTTCACTCATAACACTTATCGAAAGGTATCTATTGAAAAAACTTGAATAAGTAGCGTCAACAAATAATAAAAGGGTGATTACTAAATATAATATTGCTGGTATCCATTTATTGGTTTTAAATGAAGAAAATAGAAACGCTGTTATTAGACAAGTAATAAGCCATACTAAAAATATATTATTTGAAATGTTCATTAGGTGGTAGAAAGATACTATTTTTATTCCAGTTATTAAAACTATCAATAAAAGTAATATTGTAAATATTTTGCTTTTGCTAAGCAGAAATTTGTTAATGTTTAGCAATATGATATCGTCAAAGAGCGCTTTAATTTTTTTAAATAAATCAAGAGCAAATATTCTTTTCAAATTATTTTTCGCTAAATTTCTTATTTTACATGAAGAATCTTTAATAAAACTTTTGCTTTTCATGAAAAAATCTTTTACTATATTCGCTATTTTTTTATACATGAATCTTTACCTTTGCATCGATATATATTGTTTACAACTTAAATATTATAATTCAAGAAAGCTCACATATCAATTAAATAATAAATTCTTATACCAATCTACCTGATTTCACTTCTAATTTGTATTTATTAATGCCTTAACATAATGTATAATCAAGCAAAGATTAAGGAGAAAGCTATGTTTGCAAAGAAAATTAAAATGCTTATTATAATAATATTTATATTTCTTATTTCTACCTCTTTATTATACCCTGTTAATGCTCTGACAGAACCAGTAACCGCGCCTGTTTTTATTAATGAGAAAATTATTAATGAAGGTGGCGTTATTTATAATGCAACCCCATATCTTCCTATTTCTATGTTATCTTCATATTTTTCTAATCCTGCTGTTACGATAGATATTAATAATCATAAACTTATACTGGATACAAATAAAATGAAGATTTTCATTGGTAATGCTTCAACTTCAGAATTTATAAAAAACAATGCCGGTGAAATATATATTCCATTAAAAAACTTTGATAATATTTATTATTTTCCTCTTAATACAATGAGCCAAATCTTTAGGCTCAGATACAATATAAAAGAAAATTCAATACATATTGGAGGCAAAAGCAATCAAAATGAAAAATGGGCAATAATTGGTAAGGATAATACTAGAATTGATCCGACTCTAACATCTAGTAGCTCAACTCCTATATATTTAAATAAAAACGACAATATAATTGTCGTATCTGAAACAAAGAATCTTTATAAGATAAGATTAATGGATAATCGCGAGGCATTTGTTGATAAAGTGTTTGTAGAAATTTCAAAAATAAATCTCTCAGATTTTGATATTTATTCAGCGCCAAAGACAAAACTAGCTACAAATAGCAAGAAAATATCTCTTGTTTGGCAGTATGTTGATGAAATAACTCCCCCAACACCTGAGGATAAGATCCTTGGCATAGATGTTTTATCTCCAACTTGGTTTGACTTAGCAGTAAATGGCGGTGGTAATATCGAAAATAATGGTGACCGCGGGTATACAGATTCAGCGCATGATAAGGGTTACATAGTTTGGTCTACAATCACAAATAATATGTCTGCAAAAGGATCGACCGCTTATACTACAACGGTTTTTAACAATGCTAATTTATTAAATAAGTCAGTAGCTCAATACCTATTGTATGCTTCACTTTACAATGTTGATGGAATAAATATTGATTATGAAACTGTTGCAGATGCTGACGCTGGTGGCTTAGTGGCCTTTACTGCTGCCTTGAGAGAGCATACTGAAAATATGGGTTTGAATCTATCCATTGATACTCTAATCCCGAGACCTTGGACAATTGAATACAACAGGAAAGAACTATCCAAATACGTCGATTTCTTAGTAGTTATGACTTACGATGAACATTGGGGTTCGAGCCCAATTGCTGGATCCGTAGCATCATATCCATGGGTGCTCGATTCATTATTAAAAACATTGCAAGAAGTGCCAAATGATAAGCTTTTACTTGGAGTTCCATTGTATATGAGAGAATGGCATTTCAACAATCAGAATAAATTAGTCAATAGTAGTGCACTTAAAATGGAAGCTGCTCGTAATATCTTTTTACAAAACAATGCAATTCCAACATGGCTTGATAAAGAGAAACAGTTCTATGTTGAATATACTAAAGATGGGATATTGAATAAAGTTTGGATTGAAGATAGTAGATCAATTGCTGAAAAGCTAAACCTAATTAACGAATATAATTTAGCAGGCTCTGCATCATGGCAATATAGCCAGGCAGAGCCCAAAGTATTTGATGTATATGATGGCATATTGCATAAAGGGAAAGATGTTTCCGAATATGAATTGCCCTACTGATTATATTTGATTATTAATAATCTTCCGAAGAAACTTGGTTGTTAATAGCTTCTCCCGGTGGAACTATTGGAAATACATTTTCATCGATATGAATATCGCAAATGATTACTGTCCCAGTTTTTCTAACTTTGGCATTATTTAAAGCATTTCTTAACCCATCTAAATCTGTCGTAAAGTCAGCATCAAGACCCATCGCCTGTGATAATTTTACATAATCGACTATGTCTGGTAAGTCTGTAGCAGAATATCTTCTACTAAAGAATAGCTTTTGCCATTGTCTTACCATTCCCAAGGTATTATTCTTCATAACTATAGTGATTATAGGTAATTTTTGAGCTGAAACTGTAATTAATTCATTGCAGTTCATTCTAAAGCATCCATCACCAGCTATATGAAGTACTCGCTTCTTAGGATTGGCCATTTGTGTACCTATTGCAGCACCTAATCCAAAGCCCATAGTTCCAAGCCCTCCGGATGTTATGAAGGTTCTTGGTTTAATAAATGGCCACATTTGTGCAGTCCACATCTGATGTTGTCCTACTTCAGTTACAACTATTACATCGTCACCAAAGACTTCATTTAAAGTTTTGAAAATATTTTCTGGGTTAAATTTATTGTTCTTTTGTACTTTCTCTTTTTTCCAATTGTTGATTTTTGTAAGCCATTCATTATGCTCTTGTTTTTTAATTAATGGTAAAAGCGAATTCAATATTTCTTTAATATCTCCGATGACATGTATATCAGCTTTAACATTCTTGCTAATTTCTGATTCATCAATGTCAATATGAATTACTGTTGCCTCTTGAGCAAATCTTGTAACATCACCAGTAACCCTATCGCTAAACCTAGCTCCGATTGCTATTACCAAATCGCTATTGTGCATTGCTAAATTAGCTTCTTTTTCTCCATGCATACCGACCATACCTAACGATAGTGGGTTTCTTCTTGAGAATGAACCCAATCCCATCAATGTGCTCGATACAGGTATTTGTGCTTTTTCCGCAAGTTCAGTCAATTCTTTTGATGCTTCTGAAATGATTATTCCACCACCCGAATATATTATTGGACGTTTCGAATTATTAATTAATTTAGAAACTTCCAAAACACTATTGGAATCAAATTCATTATTTGCAAATTTTTTATATGGCTTTTCTTTTTCATATTCACAAAGCTCTAGCATAATATTCTTAGGCACATCAATTAGAACCGGTCCAGGTCTTCCACTTATAGCAATTTGGAATGCTTTTCTTATCGTCGGAGCAATATCCTTAACATCGCTAATAAAATAATTATGCTTTGTGATAGGAATAGTAATCCCCGTTATATCAACTTCTTGAAAAGCATCCTTCCCTATCAATGATAGAGGAACTTGGCCAGTAATTACAATCATTGGAACAGAATCCATATAAGCGGTTGCAATCCCAGTTACTGTATTTGTAGCCCCAGGTCCACTAGTAGCAAAACAAACTCCTATTTTCCCTGTCGATCTCGCATAGCCATCTGCAGCATGTGAAGCTCCCTGCTCATGGCTTGTTAATACATGCTTAATATCCCCCAAATAATCATATAAAGCGTCATACAAGGGCATAATCTGTCCACCAGGATATCCAAAGATAATATCAACACCCTGTTCTTTTAAGCATTCCATAATTATTTGTGAGCCTTTTAATTTCATTTTTATCACCTAACCATTTTTTCTATTTTGAATAAACTATTTTTTGATCCAAGACATCATTCCACGAAGATTCTTGCCTACCTCTACGATTGGATGCTGTAATTCGCTTCTTTTAATTGCGTTGAAGTTTGGTCTATTAGTCATATTTTCAACTATCCACGCTTCAGCAAATTTACCTGATTGGATTTCTCCAAGCATCTTCTTCATTTCTTTTCTTGTTTCTTCATTTATTATTCTTCTTCCAGCTACATAATCACCATATTCAGCTGTATCACTTACACTGTGTCTCATTTTTTCGAATCCGCCTTCATAAAGCAAATCAACAATAAGCTTAAGTTCATGTAAGCACTCAAAATATGCGATTTCTGGTTGATATCCAGCTTCAGTTAAAGTATCAAAACCAGCTTTGATCAGTTCTGTTGCTCCTCCGCAAAGTACGCATTGTTCACCGAATAAATCAGTTTCTGTTTCTTCTTTGAATGTTGTTTCAATAACTCCAGCTCAAGTTCCACCAACACCTTTAGCATATGCAAGGGCAAGTTCTTTTGCTTTTCCTGTGAAATCTTGATATACCGCTATAAGCATTGGAACTCCAAAACCTTCTTGGTATACTCTTCTCACTAAATGTCCTGGGCCTTTTGGTGCTCCCATGAAAACGTCTACATTCTTAGGTGGCACTATTTGGTCAAAATGAATATTAAAACCATGAGCAAATAAAAGAGTAGCGCCCTTTTTTAAATTAGGTAAAATATCATTATTAAAAATAATAGACTGTAATTCGTCTGGAGCTAAAAACATAATAATATCTGCTTTTTTTACTGCTTCTTGTGTCTCA